>NZ_JPJG01000060.1 GCF_000765235.1 Oscillibacter sp. ER4
GGCCTCCATATACCAATTAACCATAAAATGAGCACGATTAAAGGACGAGGCGGTAGTGGATGGTGAGGGTGTTGGCGGCTTTGTTCCAGGTGATATTGTCGGCGACGCTGCGGACGGCGGCGTTCTTTTCGGCAACGGTGGTGTCGGGGGATTCCAGCGTTTTGACGACGGCGCGGAGAGCGGAGCGCAGCAGCTTCGGATCGGCGGCGGCCCGGTCCTCTTTCTGCATAGCGGCGATCTGCGCGTCGAGATCGGCGATGCGCTTCTGCACGGCGGCCTTGCTGGCCTTGTACTCTTCGACGGTATCGGCGCCGGTGAGGTAAGCGTCGCGCAGGCGGTCGAGCATGCGGACGGCGGAATCGCGCGCGGCCTCGACGGCAGATAGGGAAGATGCGGAGCCGTCGCTGGAACGGACCACATCGAAGGTCAGAGACGAACCGCGGGCGGCGTCCTCCCGCAGGCGGGAGATCAGTGCAGCCTCCAGCGCGTCGCGGCGCACCGTCTGCCGGACGCGGCAGGAGCCACGCACGTAATTGTTGCAAGCCATATAATCCGGCGTATTCACGATGAGGCCACCGCCGCAGGCGGCACAGCGGACAAGGCCGGAGATCCAATGCTTCTGCGTTCCGGACGCGCGGGCATAGCGCGGGTACAAAAGCTTCTGCTCGTCGATGCGGCGCTGAACGGCATTGAAAGTCTCTTCGTCGATCAGCGGCTCGTGCTTGCCGTCAACGAGAACGACATTCTCATTTGCAAAGTCGCGGCGGGTGCGGCCGGCCGGATTCCAGCGCAGCTTGCCGATATAGACGGGGTTGCGCAGGATATATTCGATGGTCCGGTTTTCAAACCTGCCGCCGCGGTGCGTGCGCTGGCCGCATTCGTTCATCCAGCGCGCGAGCGGAAAGCAGCCTTCGCCAGCGAGGTAGCGGCGGAACAGCTCTTTCACAAAGCCATCCTCGGGCGGCTTCGGCACGAAAACGTGATCCTCGATGCCGTAGCCATACGGCGGATTGCTCTGCACCTCGCCGCGGCGGTGCTTTTCCTCCATACCGCGCTTGACCTCCTGGGCAAGGTTGATGCTGTAGTATTCGTCCATCGCCTCGATGAGCGCTTCGGTAATGAGGCCCATGCCGCCCTCGGCCACAGGCTCGGAAATGGAGATGACATCAATGCCGAGCTGCTTGCGCAGGATCGACTTATACATGACCGCATCATCGCGGTTGCGGGCAAAGCGCGAAAACTTCCAGAGCAGGATCGCGTCGAAAGGCTTCGGCTTCGTCTTGGCGACGCCGATCATGCGGCGGAATTCGTCACGCTTTTTCACGCCGCGGCCGGAAATGCCCTCGTCCATGAAGACGAATTCATCCGGCACGATATAGCCATTACGAGAGGCCCACTTGCGGATCTCGACAAGCTGCGAGGCGGGGGAGAGCTCCACCTGGTCATCGGTGGAGACGCGGATATAGGCCGCGGCGATGCGAAGATCAATAGTTGTCATTACAATAACCTTTCATTATGGAAATGCAGCCTGCCGCACATGCGGAGGCTGCATTTTTTATCAATTGGCGGAACCATCAAAAATCGCGCCCAGCTTTTCGGCGAGCGCCTTTGCGACAGGGGCAGGCAGGACAAACGCGCCAACACATTCATCCGTTACGATCATATCGCCGGCATCCGAATAAGCCGGGGCATTCTGCGTCAGGTGCAGGACCGCTTCTGTTTGCTCATCGTTAAGTGCGATGCGAAAGCCATTTGCGTAAACAACCATTATGTTATCCTCACATTTCCTTAAATTCGTCAAACTCGGTATAACCGCTGGATTCGCTGTAGCTCTGCGCCGACCAATTCTTTTTTGGAGAAAGGCAGACAACTTTTCCCTTCGAAAGATAAGGTACTTTGGCGGGGGTCGGCTTGATGGGCGACTGCATTTCAAGGCCGAGCTTTGAAGCAATATTTACCAGCGTCTCTAACGTAAAGTTCGTTTCACCATGTTCCCAACGGGAAACAAGACCCTGCGATACACCCATAAACTCGGCAAATTGCTTCTGGTTCATCCCCATCTCACGGCGCTTCATCACGATCTCTGCGCCAATCATTCCGCAAAGGACAGAATATTGAAGATTTTCGGCGGAAGCATCAGGCAGAATGGAATCGACAAAAGAATTAAATCCTGAATTGCTCATTATCAAAAAGGCTCCTTTCATAGTCGAGTCTTTCTTTGGCGGCGGGAATATAGGGCGTATAGTCAGAGGTTCGCTTGCCGCCGCGCTCAAAGAAAGCTGTCAACAGAACAGGTGTATGATCCGGCAGGAAGGAATACAGAATGCGGAGGTTAAAATCCCGGCCGTCCAGATGCATGCTGTAAAGCTCGCTGTTTGAATGCTTCAACCGCTCGAAGCCGGGAAACAGGATCGCATTTCGACCCTGCGCGGCAAGAACACGGAGCTGCACGATCAATAAGGTAAAAAAGGTGCGCTCATATCCGCTCTTCGCTATGATGCCCGCAATCTCGCCGAAAAGACTTGCATGACATCGAAACGTCCCGAGATATTCCTCCAAATACGCCAAGATACTATCTCTGTTCATGAGTATATCCTTCCTGTGTATAAAATATTACACAAAAGTAATAAAGTCAAGAGAAACGGAAAATTATTTTCGACGGAAGTCGACGTGAATCACGCGCCCGACTTTGCGGTAGGGGCGGGGGATAGACGGTATTCTTCCAGAGAATTAGCAAATTCCGCTTGCTGCAAAATGTAGCGTTGCCCGTCAGGATTCACACCGCGATAGAGAGCAAGAAGTTCATTCTCCTTCGGGGAAAGGCCGTCGACCTTCGGGTCGGCGGTTTTTTCTATCCCGCTGCCGTTAAGCAGATATTCAGGGCTCACCAAAAGGATTGAGGCCAGCGGGGCAAGAACATCCAAGGGCATTTTTTCAATATCGCCATTTTCGTATCTATAAATTGTAGAAGGAGAGCAGCCGAGCTTGTCGGCGACATATTCCGCCGAGAAACCAAGTTGTTTTCGGCGGGACTTCATGCGTTCTCCGGTAGTCATATGCATCACCTCGGGGACTATAATAATCGCAAATTTGCAAAAACGCAAGCATAAATTTGCGAAAATGCGAAAATAATGCTTGACTTGCGGAAATGCGAGTGGTATAAAAGAAAATAGAAACTCGCATTTATGCAAGAAAGGAGTGCAAAGAATGAAGACTAACGTCAAAGAGTTAGTGGATATGATGAAGTCAAAGGGCATCGGTGTGCCCGAATTGGCTCAGAAAATTGGGGTTGACGCCTCGACGCTGTACAGGAAACTGGGGGCTGGTGGTGAGAAATTCACCATCGGCGAGGTCCATCGTATGATGGAAGCCATTCCGCTGTCGAACGAGGATGCCAACCGCATTTTTTTATCCATTAACTCGCATTATTGCGAGAAAGGAGCGTGAAGGGAATGCAGCAATGGAAATTTGACCATCACGAGCTGCCGATGGTGCCGGGCGGATATCGCGCAGGCTTGACAAGCGGCATCGCAAAATATCTCGGCATCGACTTCGAGCTGGCCGGGAATGCACGGGAGAAAGCGATGCTGACCTATCCGGAGGCATTCTGCCGCCTTGTGCGCGCGTGCGCCGACGAGGCCCGCACCATGATGCACGAGGGCGTGGCGCCGTTTGATACGGCAATCGACCAGCTGGACAAGGAAAAGCCGAAAACCGGCACGAGGGTGACGATCTACGTTGAAGAATGCGGCGACAAGATCGTGTACCGCAGGAATATTACTAAGGACGCCGCCGAGAAGTTGATCGCGCAGCTATCAAAAAAGCGCAGCGGCCAGGAGGACGCCTGACCGCTGCACAAGAGGGATTATGATTCCAAATCAGGGAAAAGCTGCTCCGCAATGTTCGTCAGCTCGGGCGGAACGCCGCAATCCTGCAAGATCATACGGCGAATATCGTCCGAGCGAGTGCGCTCCCAGTCTTCCCAAATATCGGGATTCCAGGAAGCGACGGGCTTTAGAGAAGCATCCACATTTTCACCCCCTTTCGCCATTAGTATAGCACGGCGGCGAAGCGAGGGGCAAGAACCATGCAGAAGCACCGCGCAGGGGCGCGGCAAACGACAAGCAGGGCGGGAAGGCTTGCCGAAATTTCGATAGCAACAGTCAGCAAGCAACCTTTAAATTTGTCTTTTTTGCAACACAAACAGCGAAGAGGTGAGAAAAGTGCCAATTAACTCAAAGAAGATCAAGGAAAGAATCAAAGAATTGGGGTTGACGCAGGGCGACGCAGCAAAAGCACTCGGCCTTGCGCAGTCAACAGCAAGTCAGAAAATCAACAACATCCGTTCCATGTCGGTTGACGAGGCAGAAAAACTCGCGGAACTACTCAAAATCGGAGATCAGGATTTCTGCATCTATTTTTGCATGAGATCGGGGGAGGGGGAGGCAGTATGAACAAGATCAAAAAAGTAGAGCTGCGGCAGTTAGCGGTGAGAAACCCTATCGCGGCGGAACTGGCAAAAGCCACGGTCGAAACCGCCGCAAAGGTGGGTGCCAATGCAAACGAGCTGGATATCGCATGCGAGCTGGCGCGGGAAGTATACCGAGACGCGCGCGACAACTCGGCGGAACGGCTCAGCGGGTACAAGCACAAAGCGCTCGCAATTCTGGACGAGATCACGTGAAAGGAGCGTGAAGCAGATGCAGAGCGATAAAAATATCCCGCCCGATGTGCAGATCGAGCGGGATGCCGTAACGATCCGGTGCGGAGAGCGCGAGACCGTAGCGACAAAGGACGGAATCAGGATCAGGGAGCGGCGCAAGAGCTACCCGGCCTTGAAAAGGCTGGTTAGATTGCTGAGTGCGAATTTCACAAACCCTGAAACGGTGCTTCGTCTGGAATATGAAAGGGGCGACACAGATGCAAGTTTTGAAGATGGCGACGACGTGGGATGTTTACCACGGGGCGACGCCGGAGATCGAGGCGACAGTGCGCAGCGAGGAAGCCTTTGAGGCGCTGCGACAAGCCATTAAAAAAATGAGCCGCCAGCGGGTCAGGCATGGCGGCTCGAGGATCGAGTATTCAATCAAGCTGGTCGGGTGAGAGGACATCAATGTCCTCGAAGTCATAGAAAACGCTGTGGTCGAGGACATCCAGCGCAGAGAAATTGATGCTGGATGGAATGGGATCGGCGGGGTCGGTGCGATCCTCTTCGAGGTATTCCAGTTCAACATACTTTGCGCCGGAATCCAGAACCTCTTTCGCCATCTGGAAGAGGTCGGATGTGCGAACGATATAGCCCATATTTTCACCCCCTTTCGCCGCCAGTATAGCACGGCGGCAGGGCGGTGGCAAGCGGACATGCCGCGGCGGCATACATTCGAGGGAAAGGAGCGTGCAGGAATGGGGAAGCGAAAACAGGAGCCGATCATCGTGAAAGCCTACGTCAAAACGGCGGACGGCGGAGAGGTGGACGTGGACACGCTCAGCGACGAGCAGCGCGAAAAGCTGGGGTCGTGGCTGCGCGTGACCTACCTCAATGAGCTGATGCGCGGCAAGGCAAAATTCTACATCAAGCAATAACACGCAAGGGAACCACCTTTGCAGAAATGAGGAACAACAAATGAAAAAGAATCGCACAAGAGAAGAAAGAGCGCTGCGTTACGCGGCGGCGCTGCTGCGGCTGACGGTGCTGCTGTGGATCGCGGTGCTGCTGCTGTGCCTACTGGAACCGGGGTGCCTGGCGATGGACGCGGCGGGCGCGGCGGCGGAGACCGACCCGGCAGTCACGTGGCTGGCGGCGGTGGGCGCCGGTTGGCTGACGTGGCGCGGGATGGTGCTTGTCCTGAAGCTGGACGAGCCGAGGAGAAAGAGAGGGGTGCGCAGATGAGCTATTTATCCTCGGGCGCGCGGCTGCTCGGCAACCTTGAGCACACGGCGGCGGAGCTGCTGGAAACGACGATGCAGGAGCGAGGGCGCGGCTTTGCGAGCGACAACGAGAGCTGGGCGGAGATCAAAGCCCATATTGAGCGCGCGAAGAAGACGACGGGCGACCTTGAAAAGGTCCACAAGGAGATGTGGGACGCCATCAAAGACCAGAACGAGGACGCCTACGGGGCGCTGGCGAATGAGCTGACGCGCGCGGGCGCTGCGCTGGCGGCGGAATGGATGGTCGTCTCGGTGCTCGGCAAGATCGCCGTGGAGATGACGGGAGAGTGAAGCGCACATGGACGACAAGCGATTTATCGCACCGCAGACGCGGCCGACGCTGTGCTGGTCGTGCGCGCGGGCGTGCGGCGGCTGCTCGTGGACGGAGCGAGATCCCGTGACGCACGCGATCCGCTTCGAGCCCGTGAAGGGCTGGGAGGCGGAGAAAACGACGATCAACGGCTCGAAAAGCGAGCACGGCGAGAAGTGCTACCGCTACACGACCGACAGTTATCGCGTCGTGCGCTGCCCGCTGTACGTGCCGGACCGGCGGACGAGAGCCAAAAGCGCCATGCCGGAATGGGCCATGCAGGCCGTGAACGCATGAAAAAGGCGGCTGACCGATGGCACCGGTCAACCGCCACGAAGAAAAACACACATGAAAGGAGATTTCCTTCCCCGCCATTATAGCATGCGGCGGGGAAGAAGCGCAAGGGAAATGCTGGAACGAAATTATCAGAAAAGCGCGCTCGACGAGCTGAGTGTCGTGCTTTTTGCGGGCGGAGGGGGCAGCGACACGGGAATCTCGTGTATGACCGGTAAGCCCGTTGACATCGCTATCAACCATGACGCCGATGCGATCCGGATGCATAAGACGAACCACCCTTGGACGCGGCATTTGCAGGAGGACGTTTTCGCAGTAGATCCGAAAGAGGTCTGCGCCGGACAGAAGGTCGGCATTCTGTGGGCCTCACCGGACTGCACACACTTCTCCAAGGCACGCGGCGGCGTGCCGGTCAAGAAAGAGATTCGCGGGCTCTCGTGGGTTGTGGTCAAATGGGCGCTCGCCGTGCGGCCGCGCGTGATGTTCATGGAGAATGTCGAAGAAATCCAGACATGGGGGCCGTGCATCGAAACGCCGAAGGGGTTGCAGCCGGACCCTGCACGGGCGGGGGAGACTTTCAAGGGCTTCCTTGCCATGCTGACAAGCGGCATTGCACCGGATCATCCGGCGCTCAAGGAATGCTGCGAGTTCCTGCACGTCCCGGAAGACGGCGCGGAGGCAAATCGGCTGATTACAGGCCTCGGCTATGACTTCGGCAGCAAAATTCTATGCGCCGCCGATTATGGCGTGCCGACCATCCGCAAGCGCTGGTTCGCCGTGTTCCGCTGTGATGGGCAGCCGGTGAAATTTCCCGAGCCTACTCACGCCAAAGACGGGAAGGACGGCCTGCCGCGCTGGCGAAGCGCCGCAGAGGTCATTGACTGGGCACTTCCGTGCCCGAGCATTTTCGCCAGCAAAGCAGAGATCGCAGAGAGGTACGGGCTAAAAGCCGTTCGTCCGTTGGCGGACAACACGATGCGCCGCGTCATCCGCGGCGTGGACAGGTTCACCATTAAAAGCGGGAAGCCATTCCTTGTGGAGTGCAATCACGGCGGTGACGGGCACACGCGAAGTATCGAAACGCCTGTCAACACCATAACGGGCCGCTATACCGGCGGCGTGTGCAAATCCGTGCTGTCGCCGCTGACCATGAGCAATGTTTCCGGCGCGGCGGGCACGGACTGCCGTGCACCATTGAACACAGCGCGCACGAGCGGCGGGGGCGGCCAGATGCTTATTGCATCCAGTCTGATTCAGTATCACACCGAGAGAACGGAGAGCGCACGGGTGCAAGGGCTCGACGCTCCGCTGCAAACGGTGGACGGATCCAACCGCTACGGCCTCGCGTCTGCAAACCTCATCGAATATTACAGCAACGGCCGGCCGATCGACATCAGCGAGCCAATACATACGCAGACAGCAAAAGACCGCGACGCGCTGATGATAACGCACATCTGCAAATTCAAGGGCGACAACATCGGACAAGCCCCGGCGGAACCTTTGCAAACCGTTACCGCCTCGGCGGGAGAATTCGCCGCCGTCAAAGTAACGATTGAGCGCTGCAAGAACGGCGCGGGGCTGGGCTTCTGGCCGAAGGTGAGGGCGCTGCTGAATACGTATTGCGGCTACGATCTCGGCGATGACGAGATTATCCTGCTCTGGATCAGCGGCGCGGCGTACTTTATCAGCGATATCGGGTTACGGATGCTGACGCCGCGCGAGCTGTATAACGCGATGGGGTTTCCGCCGGACTATATTATTGACCGCGATTATACGGGCAAAGAGTACAAGCGCAGCGCTCAGGTCGCACGATGCGGGAATGCGGTATGCCCGCCCGTCGCGGGCGCCTTGGTTGCCGCTAACCTGAAAGACTGCGCACTGCCGCATTATATTGGCACACTGAGCGAGCTGTGGGAAAGGGTGAGCGCATGAAACGAAGCACATTTTTAGACCTGTGCGTGCAGGCGGCGGTGAAAAAGGACAAGCCGAAAGTGCTGTACGCCGGGATCGAATATTACCCCGAGGGCTATGAGCTGCGATTCGACAAGAGCGGCAAGGCGGTACATAGAGCGATCCTTCGGGACGCGAGCAAGCACAACTGCCTGGTTTACTGCCCGCTGGGGAAGGTGCAGGAGGTGGCGCGCGATGAATAGCATTCAGGCGAGCCAGATCATGGGCGGGAACGGAGCGAAGGCACGCAAGGCGTCCGACCTGTACCCGACGCCGCCGGAGGTAACGGTGGCGCTGATGCGCTTTCTCAAGCTGCCAGCGGGGACGGATATATGGGAACCGGCCCGTGGGCAAGGGGATATGGTGCGAGCGCTGGCGGACTGCGGGATGGCTGTCTACGGCACGGATATCCGCGACGGGATAGACTTCTTGACCACTCGACAGCCGGGAAACGCGCCTGCGGCCGACTGGATTATCACGAATCCGCCGTTTTCGCTGGCAGACGAGTTTATCCGCCACGCGGCGGAGATTGGCAAGCCGTTTGCGATGCTGCTCAAGGCGCAGTATTGGCACGCGGCGAAGCGGGCGCAGCTCTTCCGCGAGATCCCGCCGAGCTACGTTCTGCCGCTGACATGGCGGCCGGACTTCCTCTTCAAGGAGCGAGACGGTAAAAAGGGCGCAAGCCCGCTCATGGACGTCATGTGGTGCGTGTGGCTGACGCCGCAGATGCAGGGCGTGCAGACGGTATTTAAGCCGCTGATGCGGCCGGAAAAGGAGAAATGAGCATGTTTGTCGGAGAAACGTATAGCTGGGTGCCGACGAGCTGGGAGGGATCGAACGGGATCGTCTCAGCGCTCGGCAAGAAAGGCGGGGTACACGGGAGAATCGTGTACATCAACGAAAACCATCGGTATTTTACGGCGGAGGCGAACGTCGGCGGCGTGATCATCCGCGAGAGCTTCAAATTTTAAGGAGGGCACAGACATGTTGAGTTATAAGACCAAGGACGGAAAGGTGACGGAACTCGAGGCACAAGGGTCGCTCACGGAACTTTTGAGCGACACAACTTTTCTGGCCCATGCCATTTACGGCATGCTTGCGAGGAGCGACGAAGGATTGGCGAAAGCATTTCAAGCTCATTTTGCACTGCTGGCGGCCGACCCTGAATCGCCGATGTGGGAGAACAGCAATCCAAATTGCATCAGCATCGTGCGGCGCGTCAAGCCGAAGGAGGGCAAGAGCGATGACAAGTGACGAGGTTTTGACGGCGCTGCGATGCTGCGCAAGCGACAACTGCGACGGGTGCCCGCTGTGGGACGACGATCCGGAGGACACGACATGCGCAGACGGCTTGATGGTCGCGGCGGCTGATTTGATCGAATTCCAGCAGCAGGGCCTTGAGGCGCTGACGAAGATAGACGAGGGACTGAAAAAGCAGGGCGGCACGCTGAAAGAGTTCCTGCGACGCGGCGATGAAGTCGTGCAGGGGCACAGAGACCCTGCCGGACCGCTGGGCAATCCGGGCTTTGCGGGCGATATCTTCATCTGCCCGACGTGCAACTCGCCGCGCGTCTTCTATAACGCGGAGAAAGACGCCTACATATGCCCGAGCTGCGGGTGGCAGGACAAGGAGGGCTGACGGATGGTGCAGGTATATTGCGATCGGTGCGGGCGGGTCATCACTGGGATGAGCGCGCATGAGTGTGTGAGCGTGACGGCGAGCGGCGCGGGCGGCGGAGAGATCGCGAAGCTCGACTTCTGCACATACTGCGCGGACTGGGCCATTAACACGCTGATGCGGCGGACGATGCTCGGCGCGGGCGAGAAAAAGGGCGCGAAGGCGGACAAGCCCGCGCCCATCGCGCCACCGAAGGGCGAGAAAGACGGCCTTGCGTGGACGGCGGGACAGGACAAGCGGCCGGCCGCGGAAGCGCCGCCGCCCGAACCGCTCCCGACGCTGAGCGTCAAGGGCTACGGCGCGGCGGAGAAGCGGAAAATCTTCGACACGCTGGTGCGCTACAAGGTGCGGACCGGTCCGGGGTGGACAGAGCGTGTGAGCACGGCCTGCGGCGGGGACGTGAGCCGCGAGACGCTGCGCGCGATCGTCGTGGACGGGCTGATGGTCGACATCCACGTGTGGCGCGTCATTGAGCGGGGGCTCAGCGACCTGGGCGCAATGGAGAAAAAGGCATGAAGGTGACGCTTATTTTGCAGGCCGACGTGCCGGAGAGCGCCGTTCAGGGCATCAAGGAGCGCGCGGCGATGGACCTTGAGCGCTACGGCGACGTAAAGGTCGCGAAGATCCTCGTCGAGAAGCCGCGCGAGCACGAGCAGCTACATCTTTAATCACGCCTGCGGGCGAAAAAGAAAGGAAACAGAACCATGAAACAGTACATCGGAACAAAACTTATCGAGGCGGAGCCCGCACTTCGCTACGCGGACGGCACAATTGCCCCCGTCAACGCGCCGGTCCGTCTGGACGAGCCCGTCAAGTCCGGCTACAAGGTCCGCTACCCGGACGGGTACGAGTCCTTCAGTCCGAAGGGGGTCTTCGAGAGCGCCTATCTGCCGCTCGAGGTAAACGGCATGCTCAAGACTGAGGCACCGAGCATCAGCGCGGAGATGGTCGAGCGATTCATCGACCACCACGAAACCGTGACGATGGGTGGCAAGACGACCGTTGTGCGCGCGGTGCTGAAAAACGGCTTTGTGATCGTGGAGAGCTCGAGCTGCGTGAGCGCGGAGAACTACGACGAGAAGCTGGGGGAGGAAATCTGCATGAAACGGATCAGAAACAAGGTTTGGGAGCTGCTGGGCTTCCTGCTGCAAACGGCGGTGGGCGGCGTGAACGGCGAGGCAGCGGCGGAGAATCACTGCTGCGATGAAGAATGCGAGCGTTCCTGCTGTGACGAGGCGTATCGCCCGACTGACGGGCTGAGTTTTGGACTTGCTATCGAGGCGGCAAAGAAGGGGATGAAGATCGCCCGCCGCGGCTGGAATGGCAAGAACCAGTACGTTGAGCTTGCGGAGCGCATCAGCTACGAAAACGCTGCGCACGAGGTAATCAATGCCAAGCACGAGGCCATCGGGAACAAGGCACTTGCCTTTGTCGGCACGTCCGGCGTGCAGCTCGGCTGGCTCGCCTCTCAGGCGGATATGCTGGCTGACGACTGGATGATCGTAGAGGGCTGAGCGATGCAGAAGATCAACATTAAAAAGGTCACGAAGGAGCAGATGCTCAAAATGCTCGAGGAGGCGCTGGATAAGCAGGAGGCGGCGGAGAGCAGAGAGGCCGAGCTGCGCGGGCAGATCGGAACGCTGACGGAAAAGCTCGAGGAGAATGAAAAGGCACTGGAAGAGGTCACCGCGAAGTTTAAGAGCGCGGACCATTCGGCGGCGATGCTGCGGTCGCGCATCGATGAGGCAGAGAAGGTGCGCGACCAGGCGCTCGAGGCGCACGGCGAGGACATGAAGGCCATCGAGAAGGCAAAGAACGAAAGCCGCGAGCTGGCAAAGCAGCTCGGCGAGCGCATGGTGGAGCTCAAGGCCGCGGAAGAGAACGCGCGCAAGGCCGCGGTAGAGACGAACAGCATCAGGGCGCAGCTGAGCGAGGCGGAGGCGAACGCAAAGCGCAAGGAAGAGCTGCTGTGCGGGGCGCTGAATGCGTTAAAAAAAGAGAAGGCCATCAAAGAGGACTATCACGAAAGCCTCAAGTGGTGCATGGCGCATCCGTGGCGCAACGTGTGGCGCTGCATGAAAGAGTATTTCCGCTTCTGACGGACAAAGAGCGGGAGAGGAGGGGAGAGAGCGATGTTCCGATACAAAAAGAGCGTGCCGGTGAGCTATGAACGGCAGGGATATATCTATTTTTCATCGCTGCTGTATCGAGAAATGCCGGAGAAGGCGCAGCGGAAGATCCTCAACCTGTGTATGGAGTGCGGCGGCGAGGACTACTACCAGGCACTTTTCGAATTCGTGACGACGGACGCGAACGCGACCTACATCTGCATGAAGCACAACCTCTCCCGCTCAACGCTCGAGCGGATCGTGCGGAAGTATTACGAGGGCTTCCCGCGGAGACTGTGACAGGGCTTCGGCCCTGTGTGCGCTGCCGCCGAAAGGGAGCGACGGCGCACAGAAGGCCGAACACACATTATTCAATATCACGCGTGCGCACGCGCGCGTGATTCGAGCTTGTAACGTATCTTAACTTAGCGAACAATTCCGAAGCAGGAGGACGGGGCTATGTATCGGGGCAGAACATTCAACCGTGAGCGCGTGTACGTGTGCGGCGATTATCTGGACGGTGATATCTATCCTGTCTTTCAGAAGCCGGGAGAGCGCAGAAAGAGATGCCGCCCGACGAGCGAAATTCAGAAGAAGCTCAACCAGAGGAACGCGGCGAAGAGATTGACGCGCATCGTGCACATGAACTTCACGAGCCGAGACCTCGCGCTGCATCTGACCTACGACCCCGACCACACGCCGGAGAGCGCAGAGGACGCGCTGCGCATCGTGCAGAACTATCTGCGCACGCTCAAGCGGCGGTACCGCAAGATCGGGGTCGAATTCAAGTACATACTCTCCACGGAAAAGGGCGGACGCGGCGGACGCGTCCACCATCATCTCATCATCTCGGGCGGGCTTGACCGCGACACGCTGGAATCGCTGTGGGGGCGCGGCTACGCCAACAGCAAGCGCCTGCAATTTGGCGACGAGGGAGTGAGCGGCCTGACGCATTACATCACGAAGGATGACGCGAGCTACAAGCGGTGGAGCGGCAGCCGGAACCTCGTCCAGCCGGAGGCGCAGCCCCCGCGCGATGACCTGACGATGGAGGACGTGCGCACGCTTTTTGAGGCGGCAGAGATCCATCTGGCAAACGAATGGTTTGAATCGCGCTTCCCGGGCTATGAGCTCGTAAACTGCGAGCCATGCCGCAACGAGACGAACAGGGGGTATTATATCCATTTCGAGATGCGGCGGCGCCGGTAACAACAGCATACAGCAAACGCAACACGACGACGCGCGCGGGGGAGCCCGGGCGCGCTGCGTGCATGCTCTCGCGCGTGCGCGTGCGAGGAAAAGCTGCAAGCCCTGATTTGACAAGGGTTTGCGGCTCTTTTTTGCCCTCAAAAAGTTGACGGTTCGTGACCTGTTGCATTTGCTACACTTTTTGAAAACAAGGCAAGCGCGCCGAGGGGAGGGGTGCGGATGGCGCGGCAGAAGAAATACACGGCGGCAACGCTGGGCAAGGCCTGCGAGCGCTATTTCGCAGCGATCACGCGGCGCGTGAAGGTCACGGAAATGGTGGACAGCGGCAAGCGCGACGACAAGGGCCATGTGATCCTCATCCCCGTGCCGGTGAAAAACACGCTGGGCGAAGAGGTCGAGGTGACGGAGTACATCATCCCGCCGAGCATGCACGAGCTGTGCACCTTTCTTCGCATCGACCGGGCGACGTGGAGCCGGTACATGGGCGAGAGCGAGGAATTCGCGGCCGTCGGCGAGCGGGTGCGCGAGCGCATGAAGGCCTGGAACGAGCACGAGATGCTGACGCGGCCGGGCAAGGACCTGAAAGGAATCCTCTTCAACCTGACGAACAACTACGGCTACAGCGAGAAGAAAGAGGTCGAGCTCGGCGAGCGGGCGACAAAGACCGTGACGGCGGCGAGCATCCCGCTCGAGGAGCGGCAAGCGATGCTGCGCGAGCTGATGCAGGAGTTTGAGCACGATGGCGGCGACGAAGACGCGGACCTATGAGCGAGAGCTTGAGGTGGCGCTGTGGTGGCGGGACTTCCGCGCGACGAACAACGCGCACTTCCTGCCGCTGCTGTTCGACCGGCACCGCTACCTCGTCCTGAAAGGCGGCGGCGGCAGCGGCAAGTCGATCTTCGCGGGGCGCAAGGTGCTCGAGCGCGTGACAAGCGAGCCGGGGCACCGCTGGCTGGTGTGCCGCAAGGTGGCGCGGACGCTGCGCGAGAGCTGCTTTGAGCAGCTGCGCGGGCAGATATCCGACTTCTACCCCGACAGCGGGGCGAAGGTCAACAAGAGTGACATGAGCATTTCGTTTGCGAACGGCAGCAAGATCCTGTTCGCGGGCCTCGACGACGTGGAAAAGCTCAAGTCGATCTACGACATCACGGGCATCTGGATCGAGGAAGCGAGCGAGCTGGAGCAGGGGGACTTCGACCAGCTGGATATCCGACTGAGAACGGATTTCCCCTATTACCTGCAAATGATCCTGACGTTCAATCCGATCAGCATCACACATTGGCTGAAAAAGCGGTTTTTCGACCGCAAGGACCCACGCGCGACGGTACACGAGAGCACGTATCTCGACAACCGCTTTCTGACGGCGGAGGCCATCACGACGCTTGAGGCCTTCAAAGAGACGGACGAGTACTACTACCAGGTCTATTGCCTCGGCCAGTGGGGCGTGACGGGCAAGACGGTGTTCGACGCGAAAAAGGTGAGCGAGCGGCTGCTTATCGTCGAGCGGGCGAAGAAGCCGAGGCGCGGCTACTTCGAAAACGTCGTCAAGGAAGACGGTGTACACCTCGAGCGCTGGGCGTGGGTGGACGATCCGGACGGCGCGGTGACGATCTACGAAGAACCGGTGCCGGGGCGGCCCTATGTCATCGGCGGCGACACGGCGGGCGACGGCAGCGATTATTTCGTCGGGCAGGTGCTCGACAACATCACGGGCAAGCAGGTCTGCACGCTGCGCCACCAGTACGACGAGGACACGTATGCGCGGCAGATGTACTGCCTCGGCAAGTACTACAACGACGCGCTGCTCGCCATCGAGACGAACTTCTCGACGTACCCGACGAAGCTGCTTGACCTGATGGGCTACCGCAACCTGTATGTGCGCGAGGTGGAGGACGACTTCACAGGCAAGATCAAGCACGCCTTCGGCTTCCAGACGAACCGGCTGACGAGACCGGTGATCCTGTCTGAGCTCATCCGCATTTTGCGCGAGAGCATGAGCACGGTGAACGACCGCGACACGCTGCTTGAGATGCTGACATTCGTGCGGCGGGAGAAAGACTTGCAGGGCGAGGCCGAGCCGGGCGCGCACGACGACTGCGTGATGGCGCTGGCGATCGCGCACTATGCGCGGCCCCAGCAGACGATGGAAATTAAGACCGCCGGCAGCGAGAAGAAAACGCGCTGGACGGCGGACATGTGGGAGGACTACAACAGCGCGAGCGAGACCGAGCGGGCAGAAATGCTGGCGCTCTGGGGCGAGCCGCGATGAGAGGGAGAAAAGACATGGAAGAAAAAGCAAAGACAAGCACGATCAGCGAGGAGCTGCGCGAGTGGCAGGCGAGGCTCAATGAGAGCGACGCCAAGTGGTCGAAAGAAGTCGAAAAAATGAACGAGCGCGAGGCGGTCTACAACGGGGACCGCACGATGCAGCCGCTCGTCCCCGGCGACACGCACCTCGACGGCACGCTGAAAAAGACGAGCCACGTGCGCAACATCACGTTCGAGAACATCGAAAGCCAGGTATCGAGCAGCATTCCGCAGCCGAAGGTGACGCCGCGGCGCAAGAAGGACGAGCACCTGGCCGACGTGATCGAGCACTTTCTGCGCAACGAGCTCGACCGGCTCCCGTTTGAGGCGCTGAACGATCTGGCCGAGCGTACGGTGCCCATTCAGGGCGGCGTGGGCTTTTTGGTCGAGTGGGATAACACGAAGCGCACGAGCACGACCGTCGGCGAGGTGAACGTGACGCTCATCCACCCGCAGCAGTTCGCGCCGCAGCCAAACGTCTACACGGGCATTGCCGACATGGATTATTTCATCGTCAAGGTGCCGACGACGAAGGGCTACGTCGAGCGCCGCTACGGCGTGCTGCTTGAAAACGAGGGTGAGAGCGAGCCGGATGTCCGCGGCGGCGACGGATCCACGAGCGACCGAAACCTGACGCTTTACATCGGCTACAAGCTCAACGAGCGCGGCGGCATCGACCGCTACACGTGGGTGAACGACACGGAGCTCGAAAACCTCAAGGACTATCAGGCGCGCAGGCAGCCGGTGTGCAAGAGCTGCGGCAAGGTAAAGCCGCTGCCGGGGCAGGAGGTAAACGGCGCGGCCTACTCAGGCGGTGCGTGCCCGTGGTGCGGCGGCAAGGACTGGGAGAGCAAGACGCAGGACTTCGAAGAGCTCTATGCGCCGGTACAGCGCAGCGACGGCACGTTTATCGGCGGGATGCAGGAGACGGTGGACGAAAACGGACAGATCGTGCAGGTGCCGGTGCGCATCCCGTATTACCGGCCGGACCGCTACCCGATCATCTTGCAGCGCAGCGTGAGCGTCTTCGGCCAGCTGCTCGGGAACAGCGACGTTGACATGATCCGCGACCAGCAGAACACGAGCAACCGCATCGAGCAGAAGATCATCGACCGACTGATGAAGGCAGGTACGCGCATCACGCTACCCGACCGGGTGGACCTGCGCACCGATCCCGAGGACGGCGAGCGCTGGTACATCGGAGACCCCCGCGCTAAAAGCCTCATCGACGTCTACGATTTTTCGGGCAATTTGCAGTATGAGCTCACGTATCTGGCGCAGGTGTACGAAGAGGCGCGGCAGATCATCGGCATCACGGACAGCTTTCAGGGCAGGCAGGACACGACCGCGACGAGCGGCAAGGCCAAGGAATTCTCTGCCGCGCAGGCGGCGGGACGCCTCGAGAGCAAGCGCGTGATGAAAAACGCCGCCTACGCCGAGCTCTTCGAAACGATGTTCAAGTTCTGGCTGGCGTACTCGGACGAGCCGCGGCCGGTGACGTATAAGGACAGCACGGGCGAGACGATGTACGAGGAGTTCAACCGCTATGACTTCCTTGAAGAAGGCGAAGACGGCGAGCTGCACTGGAACGATCAGTTCCTTTTCTCGTGCGACACGAGCGCACCGCTGGCGAGCAACCGCGAGGCGATGTGGCAGGAGACGCGGCAGAACCTTGAGGGCGGGGCCTTCGGAGACCCGACGGACCTTGAAACGCTCATTCTGTTCTGGGCGAAGATGGAGGAGCTGCACTACCCCGGCGCGGCGCAGACGAAAAAGCACCTCGAAGAAAAGGCGCAGCGGCAAGAAGAAATGGCCGCGCAGCAGGCGGCGCAGCAGGCGGACATGCAGGGCGATATGCCGGGCGGCGGCGCTGGCGTGCCGGACGAGCTGGCCGCGGCGATCGACGCGCAGGCACAGCAGGATGCCATGAACGCCGCGAGCGGACAGGCGAAAGGACTTTACATGCAGCAGTAAGAAAGGCTAAAGGCGCGAAAGAAGGCGCACAGAGCATAGAGCCCCACAAAGGGGACAGCGCAGGGCAACAGCGGGAAAATGCCGAATCCGAAGGAAAGGAGGACGCGGGCATGAGCAAAAAGAGCGGTTACGTCGGCAGAATCAAGAACGGCGGCACGCAGGTCGTGAAAGCGCCGAACCAGCAGACCGACTCGAAGAAGGGCGTCGTCCACACGGGCAGCGACCTGAGAAGCAAGTAATAAAGGAATATTCCCCGTAAAGGGGACGCCGCATCCGTAAGGCAGTAAAACTGCCAACGGCTGCGCAGTCGCAGGGCGATAGCGGGAACATGCCAGAGAGGAAGAGAACATGGAATTCACGGAAAAAGACGTCTTTGAAGCGATGGGCCTGACGGTGCCGCCTGACGAGGCAGGCACGCAGCAGGAGCCCACAGGCGCAAACGAGCCGGGCGCCGCTGCCCCGGCCGCAGAAGAGACCAACGGCACGCCGGAGGGCGGCGATACCGGCACGACGGGCGGCGAGGGCGCAGAGGGCGCCGTAACCGCTCCCGAGGGCCGGGACGGCGCGGAAGGCGCAGAAGACAACAACGATGCGGAGGGCGCGAAGAAGGAGCAGACCCTCGACGAGCGCAGAGCTCATGCGGCGGCGCGGCGCAGAGCCGAGCAGCAGGCCGCGGTGGACGCGGCGCTCAAGGCGCAGAGCGAGAAGATGGACGCGGAGTGGAAGGCTTTTTTCGAAAGTGCGGGGCTCAAGAACACGATCACGGGCGAGCCCATCGCGACGAAGGAGCAGTTTGACGAATGGTCGAAGTCCTTCAAGCAGCAGAAGCTCGAAAGCGACCTCAAGGCCGGGAAGCTGACGCAGGAATCTCTCAATGAGGCGATCAGCGAGAATCCTGTCGTCAAGCGGGCAGCGGAGATCGTGGCGGCGCATGAGCGCGAGCAGGCCGCGGCGGAGCAGGAGAAGATGCAGCGCGCCATCGACGAGCAGATCAAGAAGATCCACGCGCTCGAGCCCGAGGTGAACGGCGTGGAGGATCTTTTGAAGCTCCCCGAGAGCGAGGAATTCTACGCGCGCGTGAAGAGCGGCATGTCGTTTTACGACGCCTACCTCATCTCGACGCGCGAGCGGCGCGAGAAGGCGCTGGCCGAGGCGGCGAGAGCGCAGGCCTTGACGGGTCAGAGGGGCAAGGACCACCTGACCGGCGCGGCGGCATCCCGCGGCGCGGGCGGCAAGATCGTGACGAGCGAGGAGCTGGCGAGCTTCCGCATCTTCAATCCCACGGCAACGGACGAGGAGATCCGCACGTGGATCGAGAAGAACAGAAACTAACGAGACAAGGAGGAACGCAATGTTTATTCCCATCAAATCGACGGACGGGGCAATGACCCCGTTTGAGTACATCGAAGCGGCGGCGGGCACGTATCAGGTCGGCCAGCTGCTGAACGTGACGAACGGCAAGCTGGCGGCGATCGCTGCCGACCAGGCGACCACGCCGCCCTATGTGTGCATGCAGAGCGGCACGGTGGCCGCGGGCGAGCTGCTGGCGGTGACTCGCGTGCAGGGCAAGTACACCTTTGAGACCGAGCTCGCGGCGGCCGCAGCGGCCGTGAAGGTCGGCACCAAGATCCAGGTGGCGAGCGGCGGCCTCAAGGCAAAGTACGTCACGGGCGGATCGGATGCGGCGGCGCCCGGCACGTTCGAGGTCGTGAGCCTTGAGGGCACGGAAGCGGGCAGCATGATCCGCGGCCGCTTTGTCTAAGGAAAACGGAAGAGAGGAGAGAAAGTAAGCAATGAAAATCATTTTTTCGGAATCGAGCAACCTGAACAACAGCGTTTACGGCAACTGCCAGGCGCCGATCAAGATGTTCCTTGAAAAGCGCGGCGAGGAATTTGAGCAGAACAGCGTGCTGAAGAACCTGTTCCTGACGGGTTCTTCCAAGAACTACGGCGACGTGATGACCACGCTGACGGCCATGAGCGGCTTTGAGCCCGTGGGCGAGAACGGCGCTTATCCGCTGGACGGCATGCAGGAGGGCTACCAGAAGTTCCTCAAGTACCAGACGTGGAAGGATTCTTTCAGCGTGTCCAAGGAGATGATCGAGGACGGCAAGCTGCTCGACATGCGCAAGCAGCCTGCGGCCTTTATGACCTCTTACAAGCGCACGCGCGAGCTCTTTGGCGCGGCGCTGTACGGCGCGGCCATGATGGGCAACAGCAGCGTGACCTTTAAGGGCGTCAAGTTCGACCTGACGGGCGCGGACGGCAGCAACCTGTTCGCCAAGGAGCACGTGCCCAAGGTGAGCGGCGACAAGCAGTGCAACTGCTTCAAGGATGCGTTCAGCGTGGACGCGCTGGGCAAGCTCGAGACCAAGATGCACCTGTTCCGCGGCGACAACGACGAGATCCTTGACGTGGCCCCTGACACGATCCTGATCCCCGAGAACGCCGACCTCAAAAAGGCGGTATTCGCGGCCATCGGCGCGGACAAGGACCCTGTGAGCGCGAACAACGCCTTCAACTATCAGTACGGCCGCTGGAACGTCATCGTGTGGCCGTATCTGAACCACTACATCACAAACGGCGTTTCCCCGTGGGTGCTGCTGGACAGCAAGTACAACGAGACCTACGGCGGCGCGGTGTGGAATGACCGCATTCAGCTCGAGGTGCGCTCCACCATCGACGAGAACACCGACGCGAACGTCTGGCGCGGCCGCAGCCGCTTCAACGCGTGCTTCAACGACTGGCGCTTTGCCGCCATCGGCGGTATCGCGGCGGGCAACTCGCTCTAAGGCAATAACCCCAAGGCGGGCGTGGGACAAGACCCGCGCCCGCCTTTATCCATCATTGAGAGAGGAGAGAAGAACATGACGCCGAGAAAAGCGATGCAGCACGCCGACACGGCGAAGCCGAACGCCTTTCCCGAAGAGGAAAAATTCGAATGGCTCAAGGCGCTTGAGGGCAGGATCGCGGCGGACGTGCTGCTGGCGACGCCGGAAGAGCTCGAGCAGATCATGGCGACCGGCTATCCGGACGGCATGGACGAAGAGCTGCTGGTGAAGGCCCCGCACGACGAGCTTTACGTGCTGTACCTCAAGGCGAAGATCGACGCGGAGAACGGCGAGTACAGCCGCTATGCCGATTCGAGCCAGCTCTATAACGAGGCCTACGGCAACTTTGCCCGCTACTGGGGCAGGACGCATGAACCGGCGCAGGGCTACGAGAGGGGGTACGAGATCGTATGAGAGAGATCGAAGTGCGCGAGCTGCCGTATCTGCCGCTGGGCCATCAGGGCGAGAACGAGGCGCAGAGGATCGTCTGGCGCGGCCTTGCGGACAGTTGGGCGCGGCTGTACGGCGAGGGCGTCTTCGCGCTGACGGTGCTGCGTGAGGGTGACAGCGTGCCGTATCCAGCGAGCCTTAAGAGCGAGAACGGTGACGTGATCTGGACGCTGAGCAACGCCGACACCGCAAAGGCAGGCGAGGGCATGGCCGAGCTCACCTACACCGTGGGCGGCGCGATCGCCAAGAGCCGGACGTGGCGCACGGTGGTCGAGCCGTCGCTGAGCGCAAACGGCACGACCGAGCCGCCCGCAGCCTATCAAAGCTGGGTCGACGAGGTTTTGCAGGCGGCGGCGGATGCGGAGACGGCGGTTTCCAAGATGCCATACGTCGACGAGACCACGGGCAACTGGTTCAAGTGGGACGCCACGGCGGGCGCTTTTGCCGACACGGGCGTTGCCGCGACCGGGCCGCAGGGTGAAGTCGGCCCCAAGGGAGATACCGGCGAGCAGGGCCCCAAGGGCGACACAGGCGCAACCGGCCCCAAAGGAGACACGGGTGCAACCGGCGCACAGGGACCCAAGGGAGAGACCGGCGCAACCGGTGCGACGGGGCCGCAGGGCCCCAAAGGTGAAACCGGCCCCCGCGGCCCGCAGGGAGAGCAGGGTATTCAAGGCGAGACCGGCCCCGCTGGTCCGAAAGGTGCAAAGGGAGACAAGGGCGATGCCTTTACCTATTCCGACTTTACGGCGGCGCAGCTTGCCGCGCTGAAAGGAGACAAGGGCGATACCGGACCAAAAGGAGAGAAAGGTGACACCGGCGCGACCGGACCGACCGGACCCGAAGGCCCGCGCGGCCCGCAGGGCGAACAGGGCCCGCAGGGGAAGACTGGCCCGCAAGGCGAGCAGGGCCCCGCTGGCCCCAAGGGGGAGACCGGCAGCGGCTTTAAGGTGCTGGGCTACTACGGCACAAAGGCTGCGCTGGATGCCGCGCAGAAAGCGACCGCAGCGGCGGGCGATGCTTACGGCGTGGGCACGGAAGAGCCCTACGACATATACATTTTCGACGGCATTACCGGCGAGTTCATCAACAACGGCCCCTTGCAGGGCGCGAAGGGTGAGACCGGCGAGCGCGGGCCGCAGGGAATTCAGGGACCGAAGGGAGACCCCGGAAAGGACGGCGCAAAGGGCGCGGACGGCCTGCCCGGGAAAGACGGCGCAGACGGTGCGCCGGGTAAAGACGGGACAAACGGACGCGACGGCGTGACGTTCACGCCGAGCATGAGCGACGACGGCGACCTGTCGTGGACGAACGACGGCGGCAAGGCGAATCCGAAGACCGTGAACCTCAAGGGTCCGAAGGGCGACACGGGCGCACGGGGGCCTGCCGGTGCTGACGGCGCGAAGGGAGATACCGGCCCAGAGGGGCCAAGGGGTCCGCAGGGAGAGACTGGTCCAGCTGGCGCAGACGGCAAAACGCCGGTGAAGGGCACGGACTACTTCACACCTACCGACGTCAACGAGATTGCGGCGGAAGCGGCGAAGAAGGTCGATGTCTCCGGCAAGCTGGATAAGACCGGCGACGGCAG
Source organism: Oscillibacter sp. ER4 (assembly GCF_000765235.1). Classification (GTDB taxonomy): domain Bacteria; phylum Bacillota; class Clostridia; order Oscillospirales; family Oscillospiraceae; genus Hominicoprocola; species Hominicoprocola fusiformis. The sequence goes on from NZ_JPJG01000060.1 coordinate 22,628, forward strand.
CAACGTCACGGCGGCGTTCACGGCGGCTTCCACCAGAGCAAACATTGCGACGGGCGAAAAGCTCTCCGTGCTGTTCGGCAAGGTTGCCAAGTGGTTCGCCGACCTCGGCATTCTGGCCTTTAAGTCGACGGTGGCAAAATCCGACCTTGCAAGCGACGTACAGACGAGCTTAGGCAAGGCTGACAGCGCGTTGCAGAGCGCTCCGGTTACAAGCGTCAACAGCAAGACAGGCGCGGTGAGCCTTGCAAAGGGAGATGTAGGCCTCGGCAATGTGGACAACGTCAAGCAGTACAGCGCAAGCAATCCGCCACCGTATCCTGTCACGTCGGTCAATGGTAAGACGGGCGCGGTCACGGTGAGCGTGCCGACAGTTCCATCCACGACCAACATCCTCAAGGGCAATGGCTCGGGCGGACTGGTGGCGGCGACGCGTGGCAGCGACTATATCGCAAGCGGCAACATCGTTAAGCAGACGCTCGTGAGCACGGAGACCCAGCCCACTGAGAACTACGCGATCAACTGGGTGTACGGCTAAGGAGGGGCGAAGATGGAGATTTACATCAAAGACGAGCGCGGCGAGAAGCGCAGGGTCAAGGCTATGTACGTTTTCAAGGAAGGTACGCCGCTGCACTACGCCGTGACCGAGTACGCGCGGCTGCGCGGGCTGCCTGTGGAGGTGCGCGCATGAGCCATAAAACCCTCGTCAATGGCACGGCCTACGAAGTGAAGGGCGGGAAATGCCTCGTCAACGGCACTGCGTACAGCATCAAGAAGGGCAGGACGCTTATCGGTGGGACGGGATATGACATCACGTTTGGGCCGTCCTACGACCCTGTGTTTGCCAACAACACGTGGGAGCAGATTATCGCGGCGTGCCATAGCGGCAGCGCGCCGAGCGCTTGGGCGGTGGGCAACAGCAAGCCCATGACTATCGGCGGTGTGGACTACCAAATCGACATCATCGGCAAGAACCACGACGACTATTCAGACAGATCGGGTAAGGCTCCGCTAACCTTCCAGCTGCATGACTGCTACAGGAAGTATTGGATAAACGATAGTAGCACCAACGGAGGCGGTTGGAAAAGCTGTTACATGCGGCAAACGTACATGCCTATCATCCTCGCCGGGATGCCGACGGAGGTGCAGAATGGCATCCGCGAGGTGAACAAGCTGACCTCGGCGGGCAGCCAGAGCGGGACCATCAACACCACGGCGGACAAGCTGTTTCTGCTGAGCGAGATCGAGATTTTCGGCAGAGTCAGCTATTCCAAGAGAGGCGAGGGCACGCAGTACGACTACTACAAGGCGGGCAACAGCAAGGTGAAGAAGTATAACGGCAGCGCGAGCTACTGGTGGGAGCGCTCTCCGTATGGCAGCGACTCCACGAATTTCTGCATTGTCCGCAGCGACGGCAGGGCCTCCCGCAGCGGCGCGAGCAGTGCGTATGGCGTGGCCTTCGGCTTCTGCTTTTAATTATAAAAGGAGTGATAACACATGACTTACATCAAAGTCAACAACACCGAATACCCCGCAGAGATCAACGGCAACCCCAAAGACCGTACGTGGGGCGAGCGCGACACAAAGACCATCGCGCTCACCATGCTCTACGCGCAGGCGGCGGCGCTGCTGCCTGACAATACCCCGTGGATCATCGTCCAGCGCGACATGGTGGATGTACTGGACGAGCAAGGCCATCCCACGGGCGAGACCAAAGAGGTCGTCAACGAGTATGACAACAGCGAGTACAGCATCGCGGGTGACATCACTGACCATCGCGACGGTACGGTGTCTATCAAGATGGGCAAGCCCACGGAATCCGAGCTTTCGGCGGCGACCGTAACGGCGCTGGTCGGCCAGAGCATCACGCCGCAGCGCGCGGCAAAGCTGCGACCGATGATCGAGGCGGCGGCAACGAGCCTGCCGGACAGCGACGCGGCAACGGCGGTTGAGCTGTTCCCGCGCTGGGCGGATCACATCGGCGAGACCGTCAAGCCCGGCGACCGCCGCAGCGATACGGACGAAAGCGGCGTGCTGCACGTCTACCGCGTCAACAAAGGTCAGGGCCACACCACGCAAGAGAACTGGCCGCCGCACTCCACCCCTGCCATGTGGACGATCATCAACGTCGACCACGCGGGCACGCAGGATGACCCGATTCCGGCTGCTCGTGGTATGGAGTACACCTATGGTCTTTATTACAAAGACCCCGAGGACACTAAGCTGTACAAGTGCGAGCGTATCGGTGAGCAGTCCGGTAACAAAATCACTCTCCAGTATCTTCCTCACGAGCTGGTTGGACAGTATTTTAAGGAGGCGACGGTATGACGGCGGCGTTGATTTCCGCCGCAGCGGCGGTCGTGGTGGCACTCATCGAGGCCATCGCCGCCCGCGACCGCCGACGCGACAAGAAGGAGCGCGAAAAGGCTGCCGAGCAGCAGAAGATGCAGGAGCAGCTGATGCTCAAGCTCATCGAGGGCAGCTGGGCTGCCATTGCGCTGGGCGAGGCGACGGCGAAGGCGATGCAGCGCATTCCGGACGCGCACTGTAACGGGGACATGCACGCCGCACTGGACTACGCCGCCGAAGTGAAGCACAAGCAAAAAGAATTTTTGGCCGAGCGGGGAATTCACTCCATCCTCGATAACGGGGCGGCAGCATGAAAGCGCTGAAAGCCCGCTGGGACAAGATGAAAAAGCGGGACAAGTACATATCCATCGCCATTTTCAGCCTGACGTGGTACACCGTCGCCTCGCTTACCATGACGGCGCTCGGTGTTCCGCCGCCCGACGTGCTGACGGAACGATGGTTCAAGGCGTGGACAACGGAGCTCGTCGTGGTGGCGGGCATCAAGATTTTCAGAAAGGACGATACGGTTTTATGAATGAATTACTGAACAAAAGAATTGCGAACCTTCTCAGCGTGAAGAGCCTTGTGACGATCGCGCTGACGGCGACCTTCTGCATCCTGACGGTGCGCGGCGCGGTCACGCAGGAGTTTAACACCGTGTACCTCATGGTGATCGCGTTCTACTTCGGCACACAGAACGCCGCGGGCAGCGCGAAGGGAGAGTGAGCGGTGTGAATATCCGCAAATATCCCGCGAACGCGGGGAACGTCGGCGGCACGCGCGCGGCGAGCGGCATCCGCTACATCGTCATCCACTACACCGGCAACGACGGCGACACGGCGATGAACAACGCGAAGTATTACGCGGGCAACGTCGTGAAGACCAGCGCGCACTACTTCGTGGACGAGAAAGAGATCGTGCAGAGCGTGGACGACCTGCGCATCGCGTGGGCGGTCGGCGGCAACAAGTATCCGAGCTGCGCGCAGACCGGCGGCGGGACGATGTACGGAAAGTGCAAGAACGCCAACAGTATCAGCATTGAGCTGTGCGACGCGGTCAAGAACGGCGTATACGCGCCGGGCGCGAAGACCGTCGCGCAGGCACTTGAGCTGACGAAAGCTCTGATGAAGAAGTACAGCATCCCCGCGAGCAACGTGATCCGCCATTTCGACGTGACGGGCAAGCTCTGCCCGGCGTACTGGTCGGGCAAGGAGAACGCGGGCAAGTGGGAAAAGGAGTTCAAGAGCAGGCTTGCGGGGCCGGACTACCGCGCGCAGCTTCAGAAGCGCGCGGGGCTGACGGACGGCACGATGGATTACCTCTCGGCGTATCAGTACGGCGACGACCTTGTCCGGAAGCTCGCGACGATGAAGTGAAGCACGGGGCGGGAGGGCGTGCAGCTCTCCCGCCCGAGAAGAAAGGAGGGGAGGAAGTATGCCTTCCAACTGGCTATACATCGACACGAATTTCCCGTCGTTCACGCAGAAAGAGAGCGTGAACGACAAGGTCGAGACGATGCAGGACTACCTCTTCATGCTCGTCGAGCAGCTGCGCTACACGCTGCACAACTTAGACCTTTCCAACATGAACAAGACGGCGACGGACGAGTTCGTCAAGCAGATCACCGATCCCATCTACGGCGAGATCAAGGACGCGGAGGGAAACATCACGCAGGTCGCGCTCGTGGCTGAGGGGCTGGCGGCGCGCATCGGCGACGCCGAGGGCAACATCACGCAGCTGCAAGCGACGGCGCAGGGCCTTTCGGCGAGCATTTCGAACCTGAACGGCAGCGTGACGAACCTGACGGCGGACGTGAACGGCATCCGCGCGACGGTGAGCACCAAGATCGACGCGACGCAGGCGCAGAGCATCTTTGACCAGAGCGCGACCGGCTTCACGCTGGGCGCGACGAGCGGCGAGAACGGAACGATCTTCAAGCTCAATTACAACGGCGTGCAGGTGGCGAGCACGGGCAGCATTGATCTGTGCGTGGATGCGGTGAACATCTATGGCACGCTGACGGCGGGCGCGCTGCGCGGCGGGAGCGTGAGCCTGCTGGCCGGAGATACCCCTGTCGGCAGCATGGATCTTGCCTACACGGGCACGGGGCAGGTCGGCGTCGGTCTGACGGCGACCTATGGTGGCATGAAGATGCACGCAGCGGGAAATATCTTTCTTGAATCCGAGCTGGGGCCGTTTGCATTGATCGGAAAAGACGATGCCAGCGACTACCCTGTCGTCTCGCTCGGCGGCGGCTATCTGGTGCTGAGCGGCAACTACACATTCGGCGCTTCGCCGCCGAGCCACGCGCCGTATGGCACGGTGTTTTTCATCGAGGAGTAAGGCATGGCGAGCTTTTATTGTACGCTGTCACCGGTCGACGGAGACGGGACACAGCTCAGCGTCTACGCACGGTTTACTGGCGGCTCGGATGATTACACGTATAAGCGCTCAATCGACATCCGCATCACGGGCGTCGGGACGTTCTCGTTCGATTCGAGCGAGGTCGGCGGCGGGGAGAGCACATTCGTCGGCACGATCACGGGGCTATCGCCGGGGACGACATACGAGTGGGTGTGTAACCTCTATTATTGGGGCGGCGACTGGATCGTATCGGATTACTACGACGAGGGTACCGTCACAACGTACAGCGGCGGCGGTGGCGGCGGAAGCAGCGCGAAGGCGGTCATCAATGTCGGGACGTATGCCTATCCGAACTGGAAGAGATACCGCGCGATCGTTAACATTGGGACGTATTACAACACAAATTGGCTATCGGTTCGACCGGTCAACAATTACGGGAGCTATTCGCAACCCAATTGGAGGTAAAGAGCATGAATGAAAAGATCAAGCAGGAAGCGGCGCACGCGATGCGCCTGATCGGCATTTTGAACGTCAACGGCGACGCCGTCGATGTGGTGGCAGCGGTGCGCCAGTCGCTTCGCAATATCGTGACGATCTGCGATGCGGCGGAAGAGCCGACGCAGGGCAACGCGCAGGACAAGCAGGCGGCAGAGCCGAAAAAGGCCGGTGAGGCCAAATGAAGCTGCCGGAGGTCCCGTATGCCGACGGCATCGGCAAGCGCGGGCAGCTGCAATTCTACGGCCTTGACCACAACCTGGGTGCAGGGGACGGCGGGCTGTGGGACATGCAAAACCTGACGAGTGACTATTATCCTGTGCTTTCGACGCGCGCAAAACGCAAAATTTACAAGAATCTTGTCAGTCCGGGCGGGCTTTTTGCGTGGGACGCGCTGGCGTGGGTGGAGGGCACGGCCTTCTACTACGGCGGCGCGAAAAAAGGCGACGTGACGGCGGGCGAGAAGCGCTTCGCCGCCATCGGGGCCTATATCATCATCCTGCCGGACAAGGCGTATTACAACACGGTATCAGGCGAGTTCGGCAGCCTTGAGAGCACGTGGAGCGGCAATAGCCTGACGTTCACGAACGGCAAACTCTATGAAGAGGCCGCGGAGGCGAACACCATTCAGTGCAGCGGCGTCGCATGGAGCGACTACTTCAAGGCGGGTGACGCGGTGACGATCTCCGGCTGCACGAAGCACACGGAGAACAACAAGACGCCGGTGATCCGCGAGATTGACGGCGACAAGATGTATTTCTACGAAAACGTCTTCAAGCTGGACGGCGATAACGGCACGACAGAGTACACGGAGACAGGAAACTTGACGGTTCGGCGCACGGTGCCGGACTTAGAATACCTGTGTGAGAACGAAAACCGGCTGTGGGGCTGCGACGGCCGGACGATCTACGCAAGCAAGCTCGGCGACCCCTTCAACTGGAACGTGTTCGAGGGCCTTGAGACCGACAGCTACGCCGTGGACACGGGCAGCGCGGGTGACTTCACGGGGTGCGTGAGTTTCCTCGGCTATCCGGTGTTCTTCAAGGAGGACCACATCTACAAGGTGTACGGCAGTATTCCGTCCAACTTTGAGGTGATGGGCTCGGCCACGCTGGGCGTCGCCAAGGGCTGCGGCGGAAGCCTCGCCATCGCGGGCGAGCGGCTGCTGTACCTCTCCAATTCCGGCGTGATGATCTACTCGGGCGGCATCCCGCAAAGCCTGCACGACGCCTTCGGCATGACGAGGCTGCGGAACGGACGCGCGGGGAGCGACGGCCTCAAATACTACCTGAGCGCGCAGGATGAGGCGGGGGACTGGAAGCTATACGTCTACGACACGCGCAAGGGCATGTGGCACATCGAGGACAAGACGCACGCGACGCACTTCTGCCGTTATCAGGGGAACACCTATTTCCTGACGGCGGAGGGCGAGATCGCGCTGACGGGCAACATCCTCGACGCGCCGGAGGGCTGCACGGACGAGGAAGACTTCACGTGGTTCGCTGAGACGGGCGACTTCACGGAAAAGGGCTCGAGCCAGTCAACAAGCTACGACGGCGTGAAGAAGAGCATCGCCAAGCTGTGGGTGCGCATCGAGGTCGCGGCGGGGGCCGAAGCAAAGGTGCTGATGCAGTTTGATTCCGACGGGAAGTGGGTGCAGGCCGGGCAAACGCTGAAACCGGAACGAAAGCGCAGCTATTACCTGCCCATCGTGCCGCGGCGCGCGGACCATTACCGCATCCGCATCGAGGGCAAGGGCGAGTGCCGCGTCTATTCGATGAACCGCGAGTATTACGCGGGCAGCGAGCTCAAGAGCACGCGCGGCCCACAGTGAAAATTCAAGCAGAGAGGAGAAGAAAATGGCGTATACATACGATGACTTTCAAAAGGCGGCAAGCGGCAGCAATGTGAATTTTTCGCAGTACGATCTCGACCTTGCGAAAAAGTACCCTGAGTTCGGCATGAGCGTGCTCGACCTCAAGAAGCAGTACGCAGGCGCGACGACGGCGGAGCAGCGCGCGCTCATCAACGCCAAGGCGAACCAGCTGCGCAGCAGCTACGGCAACTACACTGCCGGCGCGGATGGCAGCCAGTACGTGAGCGACGGCAAGTACGCGCCGAAGATCGACGAGACGCTCGACAAGATCGGCTCGTTCAAGCCGTTTACATACGACAGCGCGCCGAGCTACGAAAACCGCTTCCAGCAGAAGCAGCAGGAGCTTTTGGACGCGGCGCTCAAGCGAGATCCGTTCTCGTGGAGCAAGGAGACGGATCCGCAGTACAGCAGCTACAAAAAGACGTATCTGCGCGAGGGCGAGCGGGCGACGGCGGACGCACTGGCGAAAGCAAGCGCCGCGAGCGGCGGGCGGCCGAGCTCGTTCGCCGTGAACGCGGCGACGCAGGCGGGCGACTACTACGCGACGAAGCTCTCCGACGTGATCCCGACGCTCTATCAGCAGGCATACGAGCGGTATCTCAAGGACTACCAGATGAAGCTGAGCGACCTGAACGCGGTGAACCAGCAGGAGCAGCTGGACTACGCAAAGTATCTCGACCGGCTGAACCAGTTCAACACCGACAGGAACTTCGACTACAACAACTACCTCGGCGAGTACGGCCGCTTGCAGGACTACCTCGGCGGTTTGCAGGGGCAGGACAACACGGAGTACAACCGCTATCTCGGCGTGCTGGACGAGATCAGGGAAAAGCAGCAGCAGGACCAGGAGCTCAGCCGGTCGCAGGTTGACGCGATGCTGCAAGCGGGCGTGTCGCCGAGCGCGGGGCTCATCGGCAAGAGCGGGTACGAGAGCGAGTACGTCAAGGCGCTCGAGAACTACTACAAGCAGCAGGCGGCGCAGGCCGCGGCGAAGACGAGCGGCAGAAGCGGCGGGACCACGAGGCGGTCCGGCGGAAACGATGGGGGCAACGAAAGTTCGATGAAGCTGAGCACGGCCAAAGACATGGCAAAGCAGGGCATTTTCAGCGCAGAAGTTCGTCAGGCATTTTATGATGCCGGGTACAACGATGAGTATTTAAAAAATGCCTACGGCTACAACCCCAACCATGCATGGATGTATGACGGCGACTATAACGGAGCCTATTTCAACGCGGCCATGAGCAGTTTGCGCACGATGCTCGAGCAGGGCAAGACAGATAACGCCATCGGCGGAATTCAATCCTTCTGGGACAAGCTAAGCAATGAGCAGAAGCAGAAGGTCAGGGCGCTCGTCGAGAGCTACGGAGGAAGCATCAGTGGTTAAGGTAACATTCAACAATAAACCGGCGCAGGGGAAAACTGCGCCGGTTTCCCCTAACAAGAAGACCGGCGGAGGCGTCAGCATTGCGTTTCCGAACGGCATAAAAAAACAGGGCTTCATTCAGACAACGCCATATCAAAAGGCACTGGACGAGGCCATTTTGAAAGCGTCGGCGACGGATCGCCGCGCGTCGAGCCCGATGTTCCGCCAGCAGGAGAATGTCGTGACGCCGGACGTACAGAGCGCCATCATGCAAGGGCTGATGCAGGACGCCTTACAGCAGCAGAGCGCGAAGAAGTACCAGAGCCCAGAGGCAATGAAAAAGGCCGCAGAAGAGCCGAAAAAACAGACGCTCGGCGAGCGTGTCGGCAATACGCTCAAGGGCGCGGCGAAGACCTACGGCGCGGGGCTTGCGAACATTGCGGGCGAGCGGCAGATCGGCGCGAACATGCAGCAGCGCGCAGACATGGAGAAAGAAATCGCCTTGTGGGACCAGGACATCGCCGCACAGAAAAGCGTTTTGTCCGATCCGAGTGCAACGGAAAGCGAGCGCGAGACTGCACGCACCGTCATCGAGACGCTGGAAGCCAGAAAGGCGGCATACCGGCAAGCGTATAACGAGGGCGGCGTTGCAGATCAGGCTGCAAATGAAATTTATAAGGCGGCCGACAAAATGGCCGACAGTGGCGCGAGGAACATCGAAAAGGCGAAAAGCGGGCTCGGCAAGGTCGGGCAGCTCGCCATCGATGCGAGTGTCGCGGGCGCGCAAATGGGCGCGGATGCTGCGGCGAGCGCCCTGACAGGCGGGGTCGCGCTTATCCCGATGTTCATTCGCGGCGCGGGCAGTAGCGCGCAAGAGGCGCGCCGACAGGGCGCGACACACGAGCAGCAGGTCCGATACGGCACATTAAGCGGCGCGCTGAGCGTGGCGACGGAGAAAATCGGCAATGCGGCGACGCCGTTCAAGAAGATGTTCGGCAAGGGCTTCTTGGATAACGTCATTGAACGAAGCGTGAAGGGACTGAACAACAGCGCGGCGGGAAAGCTCGTACTGTCGTTCCTTGAAGAAGGCGGCGAAGAGGTCCTTGAAGACCTTGTACAGCCTGCCTTGCAGACGATCTATAACGGAAGGACGGTTGGCGGGAGCTATAGCGAGCTGGAAGCGGCGGAAGTGCTGAACGACTTCCTTGTCGGAGGCATTCTCGGCGGGCTGGGCGGCGGCGTGGACGCCATCAGGAACCGCGGTTACTACGACAGCCACACGGAGATGCCAAAGATTGAGGGCACCAAACCGAACACCACAGCGGCACAGGAGAAGACGGCAACGCCGGAAACGACAGCGCCGATCTCTCCGCGCGCGCCGGGTGCCGCGGCGGTGATGCAGAACAGCACGCCTGCGGCCACGCCAACCGCCCGGCAGCAGAACACCATGCCCGCACAGTCTGCGGTGACGCCTGAGAGCGCGCAGGGCACGGGCGAGGGTCATTTGACGCCAACACAGCAGAACGCCGCACAGGGCGTGGCAGAGGGCAAAGCGGACGCGCTGGACGCGGGCAAGCGCGTCGCGCTCGACAAGTACACGACGCAGGAGAACGTGCAGCAGGTATCTCAGAAGATCAACGACGGCACGCTGGCCGTGGATGCAGAGCACAATATCTATCGCGTGAATGAGGATCAGCACATCGACCGGCGCGACAGCGCGAGCGTGGGCGAGCGGAGCGTGAACGCCTTCCAGTTCGACCACCCCGAGCTGCACAGCTATTACGCGGACGCGGCGGCGGTCTTGCAGGAGGAGATGAGCTTCGCCCAGAAGGGCGGCGAGCTCATCCGCCGGACGAGCCGCGAGGCGGGCGACGACGAATACATCCGCACCAAGCGCGGCGTGAGCGAGCGCATCGCACGGCTGCTGGATGACGAGGGCGTGCGCTACGATGACATCGACCGCTCGCTGAGTGCGATCATCCACAACCACGGGCAGGAAAACTTCGCGGCGGCGAAGCGCGTGGAGCTGCTGCTGGACGACATGCTGACAAACGGGTATACTGATATCCACGGACAGCGCATCGCGCCGAACGAAGCATACATTGCAGCAAAGAAAGCCATCCCCGGCGCGGACATGAGCGAGCGGACACACGAAGAGCTCCCGATCTATGACATGCCGGAGGGGCAGAACGGAGGAATTGACAATGCAGGACAAGAAACACGGAACGATGCCGCGGGGACTGAGTTTGCCGACGCTGCCGAAAGAGGCACACCAGGCGAGGCAAACGCAGCGCGTGCACTATCTGATGGAGCTGCCGAACGGGGAGAGCGCCGGGGTAACGGAAGAGAATCTGAGCGCATTCCTCGAGAAGTACGGAACGTCGGCGGAGAAGACGGAAACGCGCTAACGGTACAACAGCGGCTTGCGGCATCCGGTATCTCACAATTCATCAGCCCGCGGGAGGCCAACGTGCCGAACGGCGCAAGCGGCGATAACACCGTCACCATCTTTGACGAGGCGGACTGGGACCAGGAGCTTATCGGCGCGGCGGACTGGGCAAAGTCCAAGGGCGTGAAAAAAGTGACGGCGCTGCTGGGCGTCATCAAGGTTGAAAAGGACGGGAAAACCGGCAGAATTTTCGGCGCGTTCAACGCCGACACGGGCGAGATTTTCGTCAATGCCGGTTCAGTGCAGCGCAGCGTGAGCGAGACGATCGAGCATGAAACAGCGCATTATCTGGCCGAAGTGGCAAGGCGCGAGAACGTCAGGACGTTTATGCGCGACGTTCAGAGCCGGTATAGCAGCGAAGAGTGGGGCAAGGTGTACGACGCTTACTTCGAGCGCTACGCAGCGCTGACCGACAACTACGCGGGAATGAGCGAGAGCGATATCGAGCTATACGTATGGGAAGAGATCATGGGCGACGCCTATGCCGAGATCGACCAGTATGACGAAAAGGCGAGCCGATTCAACCGAGAGGCAGAAGACGCACTGTCGCAGAGTGGGCAGGAAAGCAAAAGCACCTTACAGAGAGAACGCGCGACGAGCGCGGCGGAGCAGGGCCGCGAGACCGCGGCGGCGACGGAACGCAGGAGAGGGCCGCCTGAGAAGTTCAGCGTGCTCGAAGAGGTCGAAGGGGAAAACGGTACATACGGCAAGGGCGTCATGCTCGACACTAACCTCTTCGATGGAATCCGCCCGAGAGACTGGGGCAAGACGCTCGGCCAATACGTCTATAACAATATGGCAGGAATGGAGCTGACGGCATACGATGCAGCCGGAAAGCCAGAAACGATCTATCTTGCCCGCACAAACGACCGCGTGCAGAAAGACGGCGCGAAAAACAGCCACAAGGTTATCGACAAGCTGGCGAGAAGCACGGGAGACAATATCCGCAGCCTTGCAGTCGTCCACCTGGATGAAGCGCTAACGACGTCCAGATATGAAAATTCCACCGATGAACATAATCATCAGTGGATGGATGAAAACGGATGGGAATACAGAAAGACATATCTGCAAGACCGATCCGGAAATATTTACGAGGCAACGCTGAACATTGCAGATGGACGGGACCGCAAGATCTTGTACGACATCAATAACATTCGGCTGGTCGACAAAGCAAAAAGCCCCGGCGAGCATACCGCTGCTGGCGATAGCCAGCGCTCCCGTTATCAGGAGCCGACGGCGGGTGATACTCAATCCGAGGCAAAAGCCGGAGAAATTACCGGCGGCGTCGTGCCCTCAGCCGTTACCGGAGGGGCTCGCTCAACATCACGCAATTTCTCCGAAAAGAGAATAGCAGATGAAAGCGAAAATGTCAAGTCGCCGACGTTGGGCGACGAGATCCACAGGCAGATCATGGGCGAAGAAAACGAGCCAAGCCAAATGCCGCCTGGCAACCGAGTATTAAAGTCCTCGGAGCTGCGAGCAAAGGCTAAGCTCGATGACAGCAGTGTATCAGACGGCGGCGGGAACGTCAAGCCGAAGACGCGCTTTTCGTTGGATGAGCCGGTCGAGGAGACGAAGACGCTCGTCGCCATGCACAACATGACCGAGGAGAAGCTGCGACGTACGCTCGACATCGGCGCATGGCCCGCGCCCTCTATTGCCATTGTCAAGGCGAAAGACGGGCACACAAACTATGGCGAGTATTCCGCCGTCTTCCCGCGCGAGACCATCGACCCGCAGAGAAGCAGCAAGAACAAGGTCTACGGCGGCGACGCATGGACGCCGACGCACGATAACGCCATAGTGGAGCGCGGCGTAAACTACGAGGCGCGGCGGGCGTTCGATGAGAACATCAAGAACCTGTCCAGCCAGTTTGCGGGCGGCGTTTTCCAAGGCAGCGGCACGCTGGGCAAGATCGGATTGGAGAATGAGACCAGATGGGAGCCGGAAGAGATCGCCGACAAGCTGGCGAACCATCCGGAGGTGCAGGCGGCATTCCTTCAGAGCGAGGGCAAGAGCCTTGAACCGGTGTACCGTGACAAGCAGTTCGACCGTTTCTTCAGCAACGCGACCATCCGGAGATACCTTGACACGGTGGGCGAACAGGAAGTGGCGCGACTGGCGGTGAAGCTGATGACCGGCGAGCGCCTGACGGCGGAAGAGATGAAACCGGCGGAACAGGCCATCCGGGAGGTCTATGCAGAGGAACACGCCAACTTCCTGAACCGCAGACCGGAATCCAAGGAGAAGCGCATCGACTACTACATGAAGAACAACGTGTTCCCTAACCGGGTGGAGGACTTCATCCGGAGCACGCAGGAGTTCTATGAGAGCGGCGGAAGCGCGGGCGAGATCGACAAGGAAGCCACGGCGGCCAAGATGATGGAGATGATCGCACCGGGCGGAAGCTGGAACGATGCGCTGCGGACGGTGAAAGACTGGGTGCAGCCACAGCTGGAGGGGCTGCTGGGTGAGCGCGGCATCTACAACGGCAAGGACGCCGTGACGGACCGCGGCAGGCGCAGCTTTGCGGAGACGCATTGGGACTACACGGCCGAGAACATCGTGAAGGCAATGAATATGGCCGCGGCCAAGGGCGCAAATGTATACGGCATCACGCCGGAGACGCTGGCGGCGACGGCCACGCAGGAATATCGGAACGTGGACGAGATGCACGCGGACGAGGCGAGACTGCGCACGGTGAGCGAAGAGGAACACGAGAAGGCGCTGCGAGACCTCGGCATCTACCTTGACCGGGTGACGGACGATCTGCTGCGTACCACAAAACACCGGTTCGACAACACCTTCGAGGAAGAGCAGAACCTGAGCCGCATCATTGCAGAGGCGGCCAAAGGCAAGAAGACTGCGGCGGCGGTGAAGGCGGCGTTCCGCAAGGAAGGTTATGCCATATCCGACGGGCACGCCAAGAGCATCCTTGCGCTCATTGACCGCGCAGCCAATATCCCGACGGGGTACTACGAGGCGAAGCCGCAGCGCGTCGTCGGCTTCGATGAAGCGCTTGCTGTTGTCGCGCCGGATGATGCGCCGGGTGACCTCTTGAGCGAGATGCGCGATGCGGGCATGAACGTCGTGGAGTACCGCGCGGGAGACGACGCAGACCGCCTTGATAAGATCAACAGCATCAAGAACGTGCGTTTCTCGGCGGAAGATGAAGGCGGCGAGCCGACCGAACAGCAGGAACAATCCTATGAAAAGGCGGAGCGAGACGGTAAACGTGGAGATTATAGATCAATCCCTGCGGAGTGGAAGACAAAGCTCGAACGCGCACGGACGGCGGCAACGAACAACATCAAGCCATCCGGCTTCGACAGCTACGATGCCTATCTCGATGCGCTGGACAAGCAGCGCGCGGCGGATCGGGCTGAGCGGCTGCGCGTCAAGAGCCGTGACGAATTCAAGGGCACAAAAGCGCTCGACGAGTTGGGAGTGAAGATTGCGAACAGCGCAGGCATTTACCATAATGCAGAACAGCTTATCGCCAATGACAAGGCGGCAAAGAGCATCCAGAACGCAACGAAGCGCGCCGAGCAGCGCTTGGGCGCGACGCGGCAGGAAAAGACCATCGCGCGAGACATTGTAAACGGCGAGCGCTCGATGGCAGATATCCCTCGCAGCGTGAAAAAGTCGCGCGTGCTTGAGCTCGTGGACTATTACACGGCACAAAAGGCGACGAAGACGGGGCTCTTGCAGCAGCAGCGCATCGAGATCAACGACGCACTGCGCGAGCAGGCGCGCGAGCTCATCGGCACAGAAGCGCCGGAGATCAACCGAAAGGGCCTGAACAAGCTCTTCGACCCAAGTAAAGGACTTGTGCTTTACCATCGCACGCCGCAGCGCATTATGCGCGCTCTTTTTGGCTGGAAGCAGGGCCAGCAGATCAACGAGGCCGTTTTCGAGCCGGTCTACGAGAACGAGCAGGAGCGCAAGCGCTTCATCAACCGCATGTTTGACGAGGTTCGTGCCTTCGAGGGTGCGGACGGCAAGAAAAGCGGGCTGAACAAGGACGAGAGCGCCTTTGCGCAGAGATTGAAAGAGGGACGAACCGTCGAGGAGCTGGTTGAAAAGTCCGGTGCGGCGGAAAGCATCAGAGCGGCGGCGGAAAACCTGAAAAACGGCGCGGAGATGAAAGACGCCGCGCGGGATTTCAGCCTCGACAAAGGTTCGCGCGATCTGGCGCGGCAGTATGCCGACTGGCTGCAAACGCAGGATGACTACGCGGCGGCAAAGAACGTCGACCGCACGAAGGTTGAGAACGCGATCGAGAAATACACAGAGCTCTACGACAAACTCTATGCCGCGATCAACGACTTCCTTGTAGCGCACGGGTACGAGCCCATCGGCTTTATCAAAGGCTACGCGCCGCACTTCCAGACGAGCGAGGCAAACGGAAAGCTCGAGAGCGCGCTCAAGGCAATCGGCGTCGACCTCGGCTCTGGCGTAGGCAAGCTGCCGACGAGCATCGCAGGTCTGACGAAATCCTTCAAGCCGAACAAGCGGTACAATCCGTTCTTCCAGCACCGCAGAGGCAATGAGACGGACTACGATATCGTCAAGGGCTTCGAGACATACGTGGACTATGCGAGCGACGTGCTGTATCACACGGACGACATCATGCGCGTGCGCCAGATGGCAAACTACCTGAGGTCGACATTCGCACCGGAAGAGATGAAGGCGGACATCGACCAAATGGAGGCCATGCGCTACGCTCCGGCGGATGTGAAGGAAGAATACTTGCGCGATAAAAAGAAGATCACGGGTGATACCTTCCTGAGCTATGAGGACCTGACAAACCTGATGGAACAGTATACGGACGAGAAGTACCGCAGCATCGAGGACGCGACCGAATTCAGCGACCTTGTTTCGTGGATGGATGACTACGCGAACAAGCTCGCGGGCAAGCAACTCTTCGAGGACCGCGCAATGGAGCGAGAAGTCGGGCGCGAAGCGCTGAACGGCGCGAAGAAGCTCAACCGCATGTTCGCCCGCGCGAACGTGGCAGGAAACCTCTCGTCGGCACTGAACCAGACGGCGCAGCTGCCGATGATCGCAACCGAACTCGGTCAAAAATATACGTGGCGCGCTGTGGGCGACATCATGAGAGGAAAGACGACCGGCATGAGCGCGTTTCGCGGGGAGAGCGACTTCCTGACGGAGAAGAGCAGCATTGACTATATCCAGAGCACCAAGGGTGAAAAAGCGATAGAAAAGCTATTCAGCCCGCTGGAAAAGGTCGATACTCTCGTCAGCACGATCGCCGTGCGCGGCAAGTACCGTATGGAGCTGGACGCGGGCAAGAGCCCGAAGGAGGCGATGAAAGCGGCGGACCGCTGGGCGCGTGATATCATGGGTACGCGCTCGAAAGGCTCGGTGCCGCTGACGTTCCAGTCGAAAAACCTTATCGCACAAATGCTGAACATGTTCCAGGTCGAGGCGGCGAACACATTCGAGCACGTCACGCAGGACAGGCTCGGCCCCGGCTTCAAGGAAATGGCCGCGAAGATCGGTAAGGATAAGGCCAAAAAAAAGCTCGCAAGCGACGTCATTGCCTATATGCTGCTCGCTTTCCTGCTCAACCGACTGGATGAGGATGCCTACGGCGGAACGCCTGCGCCATTTGACGTCCTCGGCATGGGGCTGAACGCCGTTGCGTCCGGCAACGGATTGACTTCGAGCGACATGCTCAAGATGATCACCGACGATGTGACCGAAAACATCTTCGGCGAGCGCCTTTTCGACACCGATCCAAACGACATGAACGACGAGTTTGACGGCTGGTCGGCGGCGGAAGATACGCTATACAACATCAGCAACGATGTACCGTATGTGCGCAACGTGGCGGGCCTGCTGGGTCTCGGCGACGAGACGCTGCCAATGCCGGACCTGTGGGGCACGGCGACGGGAATCGGCAAAACGCTCAAAAAGCAGGTAACCGGAAAATTCGACAGTCCGGGCGACTTTTGGAGCGAGGTCGGCCGCCAGTTAATGGGCCTCGCGGGCGACACGCTTCCGGGCGGCCGCCAGCTTGAGAAGACGGCGCAGGGCATTGAAGCGCTGGCGCGCGGCGGGTCCTATCAGGGCACAGGCGGCAGCAAGCGCCTACAATATCCGGTGGAGCCGCCGATGGAAGATCCGTTTGAAGCTCTGCGCGCGGCGCTTTTCGGGAAGAATGCGCTGAACGAATCGCGCGTGTATTGGGCGGAAGGCGGCAAGGCGCTGAGCGCATCGCAGACGACGCTCTACCAGGAGCTCGTCGACAGCGGCATGAGCCGCAAGAAAGCATACGAGACCATCAGAGACTTCAACGACGCGACGGCCGATCTGGAAGCCGACAAGGACGAGAACGGAAATCCCGTCAGCGGAAGCAAGAAAGAAAAGGTCGTCGAGGCGATCAATAAGCTGCCGCTGAGCCGGAAGCAGAAAGACTTGCTCTATCTCAGCAGAGGGTACAGCGAGAAGGACCTTGGCGAGATGCCGTGGAATTAAGAGAAGGGCGGGGCCGTGAGGCCTCGCCCTTTTGTCCGAAAACGGCTACAACTGGCCGTAACTGGCCGTAACTGGCAACAACTGGGAAAAGAAATGTTCGCAAAATGTTGACTTTTTGAAACAATCGCATATAATAACAGTACAGAGTGGGACCCATGGGCGACGCTCTGCTGACAAGAACAATACCCGGTCGCCAGTTCTTGCCGCCCCCAAAGAGGAAAACCTCTGCCTTAAGTGAGGAGCTAAAAAAGAGGAGAACCCCTACCTTGAGTGGGGAGCCAAAAAAGAGGAGAGCCTCTGCCTTAAGTGAGGAGCTAAAAAGCGGGTCAACGCAAGTTGCCCCGCTTTTTTACAGAAAGAGATTGCCATGGAAAAGCTGAGAATATATAGAATCAGAGACGGATTTATCGAATTTCTGCACGAAAAGGACCACCGCGTGCAGTTTAACAAAAGGGAACGCCGCCCCTACATCGGCGTTGTTCTGGAAATCAACGGGCACAAATACTTCGTCCCGATGGAATCGCCGAAGCCGAACCACGAAAAGCTGAAAAGCAATGTACATATTATGCGCATTGACGGCGGGAAATATGGCATTCTCGGATTCAACAATATGGTTCCGGCGAAAGATTTTTTCCTCGTCCCGTTCGATATCGAAAAAGAGCCGGACGAGCGCTACAAGAACCTGCTGCGGAATCAACTGGAATTCTGCAACGACCACAAAGAGGACGTATACCGACACGCAAGAAAGACATACGACGGCGCAACAGGCGGGCGCAATCCGTTTCTCACAAGGGTGTGCTGCGACTTCAAATTGCTCGAACGGGAATATGTAAAATATTACTTCAAGACAACGGAACAGTAAAGGGCGGGGCCGCGAGGCCTGAGCCTGCCGACGCTGGATGACTGAGATAAGGCAAAGCGGCGGTATGAATTCTGTCCATACCGCCGTTTTTTTGAATAACGCCTATTTACAAGCTGCAAAAAAGGGTGTAGAATCCGACTATTCAAAGGAGGAGACTGCCATGGTACTTGTAGATCACGACATCGCAAGGATGGTGGAAAGCAATAGCCTTATCGAGAACTTTGATGCAAATTGCCTTACAAATATCGGGTACGACTTGAGGACGGAGTATTTCGCGGTTAACCAGAAAGAGGAATGTTCCGCTACGTTAAAGCCGGGGGAATCTGTGTTTGTTGCTTCGAAAGAAGCGGTTAGGCTGCCCGATAATCTGCTGGGGCGAGTTTATCTGAAAAACAGCAGAATAAGGCAGGGGCTATCGCTGGAATCGCCCGTATATCAGCCCGGGCATTTTACAAAGGTGTTCTTTCGGCTGAGAAACGTATCGAACGGAGAAATCAAACTGTCCGAGGGGCAGAAATACGCCATGATCGTCTTCGAACAGTTAAGCGGAGAGCCTGACGAGCCGTATCACGGGACATTCCAAAGCGAGATCGACTTCAAAGGGCTTGCCGATTATACAGAAATCTACAAGGAGCAAGTAGAAGAGATTGAGAAGAAGACCGAGGATCTAAAGAACATGGAGCATAGCATCTATGCAAACGTCCTCGTGATTTTAACTGTGTTTGTTGCCCTGTTTTCCTTTTTAACGACAAACATCGGCTTATTTTCCAGAGAAAGCAGCAGTGCCGAATTTGCTCTTTACAATTTCATTACGCTGGGTGGAATCAGCTTCTTGGTCGCCGTACTATGCAGCACGATTGGAACAAACAAATCTGCCAAACAAGCAATTTGGATAGCGACCGCCATTTTCTTCGTTGCCGCATTCTTCTTGTTATGGAAAATGAAAATTATTGCATAAACAGCAAAGGCAGGGCAAAGGCCCTGCCTTTTTTTGATGAGCGCGAGATATACGGTTCAATCGCAAATGGCTGGTACTATTATGGATAAATGAAATATCGGCC
>NZ_JPJG01000061.1 GCF_000765235.1 Oscillibacter sp. ER4
CGGATACTTCGAGAGGAGTAAGTCCGGTTCCGAGGGAGGGTGTAGGAAACCTACCGCCAGCGGCGGCAAGGCGCCTTTACCCTACCCTACGAATGTCTGCTATCCAATACGGCGCGGATGATGTTCGCAAACTCCGAGTTCCTGCTGATGCTCAATCAGGCCACCACCGACCGGGAGCAGCTTGCCCGACTGCTGGGTGCATCGGATACGCAAATGAGCTATGTGGACAATGCCCCGGCTGGCCACGGGCTCATCAAGGTGGGCGGGGCCATCGTGCCTTTCGCCAATGAGCTGCCCAAAAATACAGAACTGTACCGCTTAATGTCAACACGCCCCGGTGAGGACTGACGCCATGCGGGACTTGAAGATCAGACCCGGCATGGATACGCCCAAGGCAAAGCTGAAGAACCCCGCGCCCAAGGACGCGGATTCCATTCTGAAAAAGCACATGGACAAGCGGCAGCAAGAGAAAGAACCGGAAAACCGTGATCCTGTACGTTATGCCACTGACCGTGCGGAAGAAAGTATGCGCCGCGGCGCAGCCGCAGCCGCCAACAGCTCCTGGCGTATGATAAAACGCTATCGGGAGAAACAACGGCAAGGCAAAGAAAATGTGCAACAGAGCTACAAAACGGACGATGCTGCGACGGTAGAGAGTGATCTGCACAGTCCCACAGTACAATATGATAATTTATCGCCGTCAACCTCTGTACGAAGTGAAGCGGGCTCATACCCTCTCGAGAGTTCACAAGATGCAGAGGCCACGCCCCCGCGGGAGCGGGGGCGGCAAAAAGCTGTGCAAGACGCAAAGACCACTTATCGGCGGCACCTTGCCGAAAAAAGAACAACAGATCGGCGCATTACACCACCGCAGCCTAACCGCGGCGGTGCGATGGCCACTCCGCAAAAAGGCAATCAGGGGGCGTCGGTTAAGAGTGGCCCTGCCCCAAAGGATGGGCGGGCCTTGGCCAAGGCCCCACGCACCATGCGTGTTAGGCAAGCCACACATACAACACAGTCTGAAACGATCATTGCACGCCAAACGCGGGCAGCGGCGCAGAGAAAAGTGCAGCAGACAATGCTTCGGGATGCCACGAAGGATAACGGCAATACTGCAAAAAAGCTGAGCAGAACAGCGGTGCAGGCGGTGAAGACTGTGGGCAGAGGGGTAGCATCTGCCGGCAATTCGATCCTGACAGCAGGCGGCGGCGCGGCGGTACTGGTGCTGCTTCTGATGGTGATTCTTGTGGCTGTCATTGTTGCTTCACCTTTTGGAATCCTCTTTTCCAACGAGAGCCGGGAAGCGGGCGTCGTACCGATCTCTGCCGCGGTGGCGCAGGTCAATTATGAGTACAACGAGCGGTTGGAGGAATTGCAAACAGCGGACAGCTACGACTCCATCTCCGTGACCGGGCGGTCTGCCGATTGGATAGAGGTGCTGGCGGTATTCGCTGTGAAGGTTGCCGGAGCAGATGTAGATGCCGCAGACGTGGCCACCATGGATGCCGACCGCATCGCTCGCCTGAAAGCGGTCTTTTGGGACATGACCGCAATCACAACGGAGGTGGAAACGATCAACCATCCCGGCAGCGGTGATCGTGACGGCTGGACGGAACGAAACCTCTATATCACCATTACCGCAAAAACGGCAGAGGAGATGAAAACCGCGTATCATTTCAACCGTAACCAAATCGCGGCACTGGACGAGCTGCTGGAGCAGCGGGATCTCCTGCGGGAGCTGATCGAGGATGTGTACTCCGTCAGCGGGGATACGGCGGCGCTGATCCGCAATCTGACGGAAGATCTATCGCCGGAGCGCGAGGCGGTGGTACGCACCGCCTGTTCTCTTGTCGGCAAGGTGAACTATTTTTGGGGCGGAAAGAGCCTCGTGATCGGCTGGGACGCCCGATGGGGTGAGCTGCGGCTGGTCACGGCGGCAGGCAGCTCCACCACGGGGACCTACCGCCCCTACGGACTGGATTGCAGCGGCTTTGTGGATTGGGTTTTCTACAACCAGTCTGGCGGCAGCTATGTCATCGGCCACGGCGGCGGAGCCACCATGCAGCACAGCCATTGCACCGATATTTCGTGGGCGGACGCACAGCCCGGTGACTTGGTGTTCTACCCGGATAATTCCCATGTGGGCATCATTGGCGGCAAAGATGCCAATGGCGAATTGCTAATCATTCACTGCGCCAGCGGCTATAACAATGTGGTTATTACTGGTCTGGAGGGCTTCACCTCTATCGCAAGGCCCGACTACTACACAAACTGACAGGAAGGACCGGCGCGATGCGCCGGTCCTATTTATTGTGAAATGGGGGAAAACGATGAGAAAGAAATTGACGGTATGCTGTACCGCATTTTTGCTGGCGCTGTTGCTGACGGTTCCTGCATTGGCGGCATCCAGTGCATTTCAGGACGTGCCGGAAACTGCGGACTGCTACGAGAGTGTGATATATCTTGCGGACCATGAGATCACGCAAGGCACAGGGAACGGATGCTTCTCCCCAAATGCACCGGTGACGGTGCGGCAGTGGGCGATGATGCTCTGCCGGGCCTATGATATGAAGGTCGAGGGCAGCTCATGGAGCGAACTGAGCCAAAGCGCTGTGGAGCAATCCTACCGGAAGAACTGGCTGAACGAAACCGCACTTTCCGCGCCCAATATCCAGCTATGCCGGGGAGCGCTGCTCAAAAGCGCCTTTGCCGCAGCCAAGATCCCCGTTTACGACAGCGTACTCTATGCGGGCGGCGTGTCGCTGCCCGATCATGAAAACTGCATCCGCATCGGGAAGGAGCTTCAGCTCTGCGGCGAGGCGAACACTGCAAATGAGATCGTCACCCGCAGGGACGCTGCCATGCTCCTTCACGCCATCCTGACCAGAGCCTTCACCTTGGAGGCTCCGCCCGCGCCGGTGGCTCTGGTAAACGCGGCAGGCGTCAACATCAATGACTACCTGGTGGCGCTGCGGCAGATGCCGGAGCCGATGCTTGCCGCCTTTAACGCCGCCGGCTGGACATACCGTATCGACTTCGACTACATCAGCGACCTCAGCAAGCAGCTAAACATTAGCTGCATTGGAGCCACCAACTACAGCCAGAAAACCATCTATCTCTCGGAAGCCAGCGCGACGCTCCATGAATTCGGACATTTCCTCGATTGGACGCTGGGAATCCCTGCGGAGCATGAGCAGCTATATCTGGCGGAGGCGCAGAACTCCGGGCTGCGGGATTATTCCAAAACCAACGCCAGGGAATACTTCGCAGACAGCTTTGACTACTGGATCGCGTACAGCGGCAGCGAAAAACGCATGGAAACCTTTCGGAATGCCGCGCCGCAGACCTGGGCCTACTTTGAGGCGCTGGAGAAAAACAACTGGAGAAGCTGACAACCCTACTATTTCCGGGGCCGTGGTGAATTGCGCCGTTCCCTCTGTATCCGCGCCGCACAGCAGGCGATCATTTCCTCCGGCATCGGGACCGCACCGGCGTACGGAATCTCGGAGACGATACCGGTGTCCCTTGGCTGCGCCATGAGGATGGCAAGGCTGATTTCCCTGCGGACTTCTTCCACGCTGATCCCTTCACGCGCGGCGATGACTTCCATGGCGCGTCGCGCTGCGGCAAGCTGCTTGGCATTTGTTTTCATACGGTTTCCCTCCTGATATTTCTCTTAGCGGTATTTATCGCTTAACTTAACGATAATATAACATAGACATGAGGGGAAAACCGTCGAACACGGTCGAAAGCAGGAAGTTTTATCGTTCAATAAAACGATAGCGGACGAAAAAAGAGGAAGCCTGCAAAGGCTTCCTCTGTATCAGGTCTGATCGTGGTTCATGGCGCGCATGGTCTGCAAAACCGCGTCCTTCTGCTGGGGAGTCAGATTCACCCAGTTATCAAAAAGCTCATTCAATTCCGGCGTCAGCTCCACCATTTCGCCCTCTGCGAAGAACTGAGAAAGCGAGATGCCGAAAGATGTACAGATCGCTTCCAGCGTACTGATGGAGGGAATCGTATTGCGGTGATAGATATTCGCAATGGTAGAGTTGGAAAGACCGCAATTTTTGGCCAGCCGGTATTCTGACCATCCGCGCTCGTCCAGTAGTTGATGCAGCCGCTGAAGCGTGTCCATAGTTTCGTCACCTTTCTTTCCTGTATATATTTTATCGTTTCATTGAATGATATAATATTGTTTACTTGTATGCGATATATCATTTAATAAGACGGCAAAGGCAACGAAAACAGGTAAAAACCCCACGGACAGACAAATCCGCCCCTGTCAGGCTCAACGCTTGACAGGGGCGGATTGTTTCTTGTTTAGTTCTGTGCTTCTCGCTCCTGACGCAGAAGCGCGATGCAGATTTTGAGCTGATAGGCTTTGTGGATACCCAACTTTCTGTAAATGTTCTTGCGGTGTGTGGCGATGGTGCTTTCCGAGCAGTTCCGTTGTTCGGAAAGCTCACGGGGGCTGCTGCCATCGGCCAGGGCCTCCAAAATCTCCCGCTCTGTCGGCGTCAGCATATCATAGCCCACCAGGAACATCTCATAGGTCGCCGGATCGATCTCGGATTTCCGGAAGTAGGCCAGTCGCTGGGCGTCGGCCTGCGCCGCTTCAAACTGCCCTTGCAGCTCTTCATTCTTATCCAAAAGCTGCACGGCCTGCTCCTGCACAGTCTGCTTTTCCTGTTCCAGCGTGGTGATGATCTTCTCATTCTCCCGATCCTGCGCCTGCAGCGTGGCGGAGATCGGTTCAAAGTCCGAAAACGCCATCTGCTCGCCGCCGCGGTCCTCGTCCCGCAGCCGATCCAGATCCCGATGCACCGGAGCAAGATACCGGCGCGCCAGATACAGACAGCAAACGATGGCAGAAAACAGCAGCAGCGCCGAAAGCAACACCGTCTGCATAATATTTTTGGCAACAGCGAGATTGTAATCCTCTTTCGGGATCAGCACCGCCAGCGTGTGGGGCGTTCCATCGCCCTTTGCCGCGGTAAGGCTTTTCACCATGCCGACAAAAGAAAAACCGTCGCCGTTCAGGGACACCAAACCGCTGCTCATGGGTTTAACGGTGAGAGCTTCGGGGGGAACATAGCAGAAGCCTTCCTCCGTATAGGTCATCAGGGCAGCTCCCGCGTCTAAGGTGTCGCCGCTCTCCGTGGTCAGCAGGCAGGCGAGGTGGCTGAGGTTGGAGGGCTGGTCATAGCGTGCGGAAAAGAAGGACTGGTTGATGGCGAAGCCGCACATTCCATAGATCGTGCCGTCTGCCCCGATCATGGGGATCGTCAGCAAAACCGCCTTTTCCGAGGTCCCCGGCAGCGTAACAAGGTCAGTGGTGCGGCGGGAATCGGCAATCGGGGCGGCAGCCTGTACGGTATGCTCCGCGTAATTGGGGAACTGCCCAATATGGAATTCCTGGGCCCACTTCCGGTGCGGCATGACGTTGTGCGCTTTGCCCACGCTGGCAATGCCCCGGAACAGCAGCAGGTTATTGGTCACGCGCCCCGCGTTTGCCCGTTGCACATAGAGGCCGCTGCGGGCATCCGCTGTATCCCCGTCACTCATGGAGCTCTCCAAAACGACGAACGCGCCGGAGCAGTCCGCCTGTCGGACATACTGGCTCAGCGGCTCCAGCATGGCGTCCTCCACCGCTTTGGTCGCCTCCACATTCCCGTCCAAATCCTCAAAGGAGATGCCCTGCTGTACCAACGTGTCCTCCAGCAGCGCGGTCATATCCTCGGATAGAAGGATGCTCATAACGGAGACATTGTGCCACAGGGATTCCATATCGTTCTGAAAGAACTCCATCTGGAGATCCAGCGCCTTTTTGATCTCGGCCTTGGGACTGCTCAAGCGGCCAAACAGGGTGAGTCCCGCATAAAGCGCCGCAACCAGCAGCACCGCCAGCACGATCATGTAGCCGATGAGCTTATGCCGCATGGAGCGCCGCGCGTTTTTCAGATAGGACGATACCTGCATGGCCTTCACCTACCTTGATGGAAAGTTACGGAAAAGTGATTTACTGGATGGAGCGGAACAGCGCCCAGGTCTCCTCCGCCAGCGCCTCCACATCCTCGCCGGCAACGGCTCGCTGGGGCAGCTCCTGCTGCATCTGCCGCAGGCCGTCATACAGGGTATGGACCTTGGAATAGTAATCCGTGAAGCGCACTTCGGCCAGCGGGGTATAGGTTTCCTGCATGGTCTTGAGGGCGGCGTAGAGATTGGCATAGCCCTGATCGGCAAATTCTACTTCGTCAATGGAATCAAAGGCCCCGTTCCGCACCGGCATATAGCCGGTAGAGGTCACGAAGTCCAGATTGCGCTGCTTCTCCGTCAGCCAATGGGCAAACAGGCTGGCGGCCTCCGCCTTCTGTTCTGTGGTCTTGTAGGCGCACAGGCCCACGCCCGCCTGCGTCATCAACGGCTCCGCCCCCTCTGTCATGGGCAGGGGGACCACCTGCAGGTCCATCGGCTCGCTATGGCCGT
This sequence comes from Oscillibacter sp. ER4, assembly GCF_000765235.1. Classification (GTDB taxonomy): domain Bacteria; phylum Bacillota; class Clostridia; order Oscillospirales; family Oscillospiraceae; genus Hominicoprocola; species Hominicoprocola fusiformis. The sequence goes on from NZ_JPJG01000061.1 coordinate 6,490, forward strand.
CCTCATAGGTGACGGTATCATTATAATAGAGGATCGCCGCCGAGGAGCCAAGGCCGGAGAGCACCTCGCCGGTCATCACCTGGGTATTGGAATAGAGATCGGACACCACGATATGCCCCTGGGCCAGCGCACGGGCAAACTGCATCCAGCTCTCCTTGAAAACGGCGTTGTCGAAGTCATACCAGCCGTCTTCCGTGTAGAAATCCTCTGCGCCATGCTCCAGTGCGTTCAGCTCCACGGCGCGGATGGGATAGTCCATGGCGCAGAAGGGCTCCGTACCGTTCGTCCAGTCATAGAACTTCCCGGCAGCGTCATAGAATCCCTCCCAGGTGGAGAGATCGTCATAGGTCACGCCGGTGGCCTCGGAAAAGCGGGTAAAGCCCGTGCCGTTGAGCATGAGCAGCTGCGTGGATTTGGACAGGGGGAACACCAGCAGTTTGCCGTCATCTGCTTCGCCGTCGGCAAGGAAACCGGACACAAATTCACCCTGTTCCTTCTCCGTGAAATAGTCATTCCAGTCCAGCAGATTGTCCTCGCCTAGGGCGATGGCGTCTCCGATGTGGCAGGTGAAGAGGTCCGGCATCTCCTGCGCGGAATCCCCCTGTGTCTCCAACAAAAAGCCGCCGATCTTCGCGGCGCTGCTCAGTTCCGTCACCTTGACGCGGACGCCCTGCTCCTTCCCCTCGGTGCGGTTGAATTCCTCCACCAGCGTGTCCATCGGGGAACCGGCCTGCTCGCCGTATACGTGCCACATCGTCAGCTCCACCGGCTCCTTGGGCGAGAGCAGGGACTTGTTTCCGCAGCCCGTCAGGGCAAATATCAGGATGAAAGCCATGAGAATGGCGTAACCTTGCTTTTTCACCGCTATGTCCTCCACATACAAACACTTGTCCGCAAAAACGCCGCTTTCCGGCGATTTTTGAAAATTTTTTTCGTCTGTCTACCCTAAATCGAGGTTTTAGGGTATGACAAGATTTTAAATCTATGGTACAAAACAGGCAGACGGGGAGGCGAGATCGCCGTTTGGCTCCCGTCAATGAACAGAGAATCGTGAAAGAGGTACCCCTTTCGGTTGGAGCGAAGCTCCAACTGAAAGATCGCTCGACGCTCTATATCCTGTCGAGCCGACCGCCTCGTTAGGCATTGTAGCATATTCCACGACAGCTTTACAAGACGAAATGAAAAAAGAAAGGAGGAATGCGGATGACGCAGGTACGGAAAACGGCGACCTACCGGGTCGTCACCGACTCCGGAGGCGGCAGGATCTTTCGCTTCTACTGCGACATCTCCGGCGAGCTGTGCTGCGTGAGCAAGCCCATCCGGGCGGACACGGAGGAAGCGGCGCTGGAGCTGGCGTGGGAACAGGAGGGCAAGTGGGAGTTCAACCTCTGCCCCAAATGCGGGAAGTATGTTTCCTCCGCTATGTTCAATGTCAACGCGGGATTGTGTCTGGACTGTGCGCCGTGGGAGGACGAGTACCCCTCGTTCTGTCATCACTGCGGCGTCCGCCTCCAGGAACCGGACGCCTGCTTCTGCCCTATCTGTGGAGCAAGATTGCAGGTGGGCGGCACAGACGGAAAGGAGGAAGCCAAATGACAGACTACGACCTGAGAACCCGGAAAGCTCTGCGCCGGGTGGTGCTGCTGGAATATGGCTTCGGGCCGGAGACATTGCGGGGACGCAAAATCTGCCCCAGCTGCGGCAAGGCCAACAGCGCCGACCGGACGGACTGCGCCGACTGCGGCGCACGTCTGCCGGAGATGACCCTCTACGACTTCTACCGTTCCCGCCACCGCTGCTGCCCCGGCTGCGGCGTGGCCGTCACCAATGTGGCGCGGTACTGCCCCGAGTGCGGGGTGCGTCTGCCCAAGGGGGCGGCGAGACGGGAGGCGGCGGTATGAGCCTCTTCCGGAGGCGGGAGCCGCCCCTGCCGAAAGCGGCGGTGTGCTTCAGCTCGCCAATCAGAACGCGCCGCGCGGCGGACTGGCTGCGAAATCTGGGCGGCTGCCGGCCAATCGGCGTCCTCTCCGATGACTGCGGCGATGTGGCCTGGCAGTGTGCTGCCGAGCAGGCGGATCTCCTGCTGCTGGAAACGGACTTTTCCAGTGAGATAGAGGAACCCAAGGACGTTTCCTCCCGCTGCGACATCGCCATCGAGGTGCGGCGGAAGCTGCCGGACTGCCGGGTCTATCTCGCCTGTGAGGACGGCTACCCGGAAAAGCTGGCCGCACTGGAAAAGGCCGTGGAGCTGAAGCTCATCGACGGCTACTGTCTGGGAGCCCTGACAGACCGGCAGGCACGGGCGTGGCTCCGCGAGACGGCAGAGGCCATGCCGGGCGGGAGCGCCCGGTAAAAACCGACCCGGCGGCCGCGAGCCGGAACACAAACGCGGCACACAACAAATTCTTTCGATGAAGGAGGAAGAAATCATGAAAAAGCAATGGCTCAGCATTGTATTGGTTCTCTGTATGGTGCTGTGCATGGCGCCCACAACGGCGCGAGCAGCAGAGGGTGAAACGGGTACGCTGAAGATCACCGTGAATGTGCAGGGACTGTATGGGGGGGTCGATGCAGGAGGCAAGACATTTAGCTTTGAGATTCTCCGCGGATATCCTGCTGGTTATTATCCATGCGACACCGCGACCATTACTATTGCGCCGGGCAAAACAGAGGGCACAGTGTATGTGCCAGTCGAGGCGGGAAAGTATGTCGTAAAGCAAATCAGTCATGCTACGATAGACAAATATGATTGGGAGAATGCGTCCTATCAACCCGGCAACCAAATTGGAAGCGACGCTCAGGAAGTGTATGCAGGCACGACAAAGTCGGTTACCGTATATAACTTTTACGAAATAGCGGTAACAAATGAGATCACAGAGCTGCCGATCAAGATCAACGGATATGCGCTGAATGCAAAGGTGGGCGACATCAAGGCTTCAACAGAAGACCAGATGCGCGTTACTATCAATAAGGTTACCATCAAGCAGCGTAATGCAAGCGGCGGCTGGGATAATCTGGCACCTGATGCCACGATTCAGGCAGATATCCAGTATGGGGTAGAAATCCTGGTTAACGCAAAACCGGGGTATACCTACACCGGGCTTACAGGGGATAAGGTGACCGTAAACGGGAAAAAAGCAAGCGTCTTTGAGAATCCATCGACTCAATCCGGCGGCAATATGCGGGTATTCCACGAGCTTGAGGTGCTGCAGGTCGTCAAGACGGTGAAGAGCATCGAGATCACAACACCGCCCACCAAGACCACATACATGGCCGGCGACAAGTTCAACCCGACGGGCATGGTGGTCACCGCGCATTATACCGACGGCACCACGGATGACCTCCCCAGAGACAAGTACGCGATCTTCTGTGGTAACAATGATGACAAGCTTACGCAGGGGCAGACGTATGTGACGATCCAATATATTGATGGCAGCGGCAATAGCGGTATCAAGGCCTACCAGAAGATCACCGTGGGCGCGTATGAGGGGCCCCACACCCATACCTACGCTGGCAGCCCGTGGTATTCGGATGAGAACAGCCACTGGCATCAGTGTACCGATACGGGCTGCCCGGATCGGTACGGCAGCACAAAGGATCTGGAGTCCCATACCTTCGTGTGGATGGTAGACCAGGCGGCCACCACGACCCAGACCGGATTGAAGCACGAGGAGTGCACCGTCTGCCGCTTTAAGCGCAATGAGAATACGGTGATCCCCGTGCTGACCGGTACCGGCGTCACCACCTATCCCATCACCGTGATGAGCGGCAAGAACGGCGGCGTGACCGCGAGCCACAAGACTGCTTCTAAGGGCGCGCTCGTCACCCTGACGGTCGCTCCCGACAAGGGCTATGTGCTGGAGACGCTGAACGTCCTCGATCAGAACGGCAGCGCGCTTCCGCTCACCCGGCAGAACGGCAAGTATAGCTTTACGATGCCCGCATCTGCCGTTACGGTCAAGGCAACGTTCATGGATGACAACACGATGCTGAACTTCTTCGTGGATGTTTCCGCGAGCGACTACTATTATGACGCGGTGCTGTGGGCGGTTGAGAAGGGCATCACCAGCGGCACGAGCGCCACGACCTTCGACCCGAGCGGCAACTGCACCCGCGCGCAGGCGGTCACCTTCTTGTGGCGCGCTGCCGGTTCCCCCGCAGCCAAGAGCAAGGTCATGCCCTTTGCCGATGTGAAGGCTGGCAGCTACTACGAGACGGCAGTGCTGTGGGCCGTGGAGAAGGGCATCACCAAGGGCACCAGCGACACCATGTTCAGCCCCGACGCAACCTGCACCCGCGCGCAGATCGTCACCTTCCTGTGGCGCGCAGGCGGCAGCCCTGCCGTGAGCGGCAATTCCGCCTTCACCGATGTGGCCTCTGACGCTTACTACGCGGCGGCAGTCACCTGGGCGGAGAAGAACGGCGTCACCGGCGGTATCGGCGGCGGCCTGTTCGGCTCCGACAACAACTGCACGAGAGCCCAGATCGTCACCTTCCTCTATCGCAGTGTGAAGTGATCCTCCGGGCATAATGCGCAAGCAAATCACCGAAAGGCGCGGCGGCCACGCCGCCGCGCCTTCCCCCCCTTGAAAGGACGATTATGAGAGGAAGAAAAACGGGCGTGAAGAATGAACCCTTTCCCACCGAGCGAGGAGGCATATCCATGAAAAAACGAATCTTCCTGCTGGCGGCGCTGGCCGCCGGTCTTGTGCTGTGCCTCGCCGCTTGCGGGGAAACCAACGGAGACCCCGTCACCGTCACCCTCTGGCATGTTTACGGAGGTGAGGTGAACTCACCCATGAACGCGCTGGTGGATGAGTTCAACCGCACCGTTGGGCAGGAGCAGGGCATCCGGGTGCGGGTGGACAGCGTCAGCAACAGCGGCATTATCCACGAGAGCGTGCTGGCCGCCGCCTACAAGGACCCCGGAGCGCCCGAGCTGCCGGACCTGTTCGTGTCTTACCCAAAGACCGTGCTGGCGCTGCCGGATGAGAACATTCTGGCGGACTACCGGGACTATTTTACCGACGAAGAACTGGAGGGCTACCTCCCTGAATTTGTTGAGGAAGGAACAATCCATGACCGGCTGGTCATTCTGCCGCTGGCAAAATCCACGGAGATCCTCTTTGTGAACAAAACGGCCTTTGACCGTTTCGCCGCCGAAACCGGCGCAAGCCTGGACGAGCTGGCCACCTGGGAGGGGCTGTACACCATGGCGGAGCGGTATGCGGACTGGTCGGGCGGCAAGTGCTTCTTTGTTCACGACTGCCACTTCAACTATTTCCAGGTGGGGGTGGAATCGCTGGGCGAGGACTTTTTCGACAAGAACGGCATTGCCTTCGGCCCCAAATTCGCCTACGCATGGGAGCCTTACGCCAGAGCCGCGCTGACCGGCGGGCTTTGGCTGGGCAGCGGCTATGCCACCGAGCCGCTGCGCACCGGCGATGTGATCGCGTCCGTCGCCTCATCCGCCAGCGTGCTGTACTATTCCGACGTGGTGACCTATGAGGACAACCGCACCGAGCAGGTGGAGATCGTCTCGCTGCCCTGTCCCATCTTTGAGGACGGAGAAAAGCTGGTCATGCAGCGGGGTGTGGGAGTCTGCACGGTAAAGTCCACGCCGGAGCGGGAAAAGGCCTGCATGACCTTCCTGAAGTGGCTGACCGAGCCGGAGCGGAACGTGGATTTCGTTACGTCTCTTGGATACATGCCGGTGACGAAGGAAGGCTTTGACCGCTACCTGCCTGCCGCTATCGAGACGCTGAGCGATCCCATGTATGTTTCACTCTATGAAGCCTTTTTGAAAACACGGCAGGACTACACGTTCTATGTGCCGCCCCAGCGGGAGGATTATCTCAATCTTGAGACCCACTTTGAAAAGGCGGTGCGTCTGCGCCTGGCAGCCGGGCGGGCCCAGTACCTGGAGCAGGGCGCGGACGCGCTGGAGCCGCTGCTTCGTACCGTGCGGGAAGAGCTCCAAAAAAGCTATGGCAAGTGACAAAAACGGGAAGGGAGGAATCTCCGTGCTGCGTTTGAGCAGGCGTCTGTCCAAAACTGACAGTTCAGCGGGCAACCGCAGCATCGGCGGCAGTCTGGCGCTGTACTGGCTGTGCATGGTGCTGGCGATGCTGGCTGCCGCGCTGCTTCTGCTGAGCGTGACGGGTGTCCTCTCCCGCACAGCACGCCAATTCGGAGAAACGGCGGCTTTGCAGCAGAGCAACACCGCCGCACTTTTTACTGCCCAGATGGATGCCCTCGCCGCGCAGGGCATTGAGCTTTCCGAAACAGTCGGTGGAGAGCTGGAGCGCTTTCTTGCCCACCGCGGTCTCTCCTTTGACGCGTTGAACGACGATCCGGCGCTTATCGCAGAACTGGAATCCCTGATGATCCCCACTCTGGAAACCGCCATGGCGGGCAGCACCTGCAGCGGCGTATATTTCTGTCTGGATGCTACGGCCAATACAACGCTGCCGGAATCCAAGACCTCCCGCATGGGGGTGTATCTCCGATATTCCAGTCTGTGCTCCGCCCATCCCAGCGGCACCACAGCCTATTTCCGGGGAGCGGTGGATGCCGCCCGGGAAAACGGCCTGCAGCTTCATAACCGCTGGAATCTGGAGCTGGACACGTCCCTGGTCCCCGGCTACCGGCAGGTCATGGCGTGGGAGGGTGAGCGGCTCTCCGGCGGCTGCCTCTGGACGGGGCGGGTACCGCTGCTGGATACCTGGGAGAGCGTGACGCTGCTGTGTGTTCCCGTGCGGGATGGGAACGGAACGGTGCGGGGGGTCTGCGGCATGGAGCTCAGCGAGCTCTACTTCGGCCTGTCCCACAGCACGGTCCCCAGCTCCTACGGCAGCTTTCTGATGCTGCTGGCCCCCATGAACGGGGATACTCTCCTTCTGGATAAGGCCATGCTGGGCAGCACGGAGGGGACGGACCTGTCGGCCTCCGGTGAGATGAGGATCCGAAGCGGCCGGGACTACGATACCTTTATCTGGAACGATACGACCTATCTCGGAAAGTACCAGATCATCCCCGGACGGCTGGCGGATGGCTATCCCCTGGCGGCGGTGACGCTGATACCGGAGAGCGGCTACCGCCACCGTGCCCAGACCGCCCGCATCGGCTGGATCCTTGGCTCCCTGGGCTTCCTTGCGGGGATGCTGGTGCTGGCCGCCGCCCTTTCCCGCCGCTTTGCCACGCCCATTACCCAGGGCCTTGCGGCGGCCAGAAGTCAGGCGCAGGACTGGCAGCCCACGGGGATCCGGGAGATCGACGAGCTGACGGCCTACTTCCACAGCCGCCTACGGGAGAGCCCGCCCGAGGCCGCCCTGCCCCGGCAGGTGGAAAGCCTTGTGTCCGAGCTGATCGACCGGGCAAAGGGGCTGACCGGTACAGAGCGCGTGATCCTGCGCTACTATGCCGAGGGCTATGCTGTCAAGGACATCTCCGGCCTGCTGTTCATCAGCGTGGGGACGGTGAAGGGCCACAACAGCCACATCTACAGCAAGCTGGGAGTGGATTCCTACGACAGCCTGAAAGCGTATCTGGATGTTCTCCGGCGCTGTGAGCGGCTGGAGGAGCTGCTGCAGGGCGGCGGTAAATGATCGTACCGATGAAAAAGGCTGCCGGTTGGCAGCCTTTTTCATATCGATAACGGACACAGGGGTGTTTTCCCGTGCCGCAGTACCTGCCCAAAGGGCGAACATCCCTATCTCTGGACGGAGGACGGAAAAACTGTCCTCCGTCTTTTGCTTGTTGAAAATATCCAATAGGCACCGATTGCTTTTGTGCGTTCCGTCTATGACTGAGTCCTGTTTTTGCGGTTTTTGCCCCAAAACAGGACGTAGGCCTATATCATTTTACGGAAAGCTATGGTAGAAATAAGCTGAGACACCGGCATTCCCGCCACCAGGCCGTCCCCCATTCCGTCGGCGGGAAAAGCAATTTTTTTCATGGTTCCGCAGGAGCCGGAAAAGGAGGAAGACGACAAATGAAAAGACGAAATCGCGAAGAAGCGTACGCTTCTTCCACGAGGAGAACTCCTCGTGGAAAGAGGCTCCTGTCGTGGCTGCTGAGCATCGTGATGCTGCTCTCGCTGCTGCCGGGTATGGAGCTTCATGCCCACGCCTTTTGGGACGACTACGACCAAGGCTTCCAATGTCCTATCTGCGACCACTACCACTGGGCTGAGAATATGTGCGACTGCCTGTTCTGCACCATTGACTGCAACTACGAGTGTTGGGTTGAAACCCATTGCAACGACTGCGGTCTGTGCCTGGGCGACACGCCCTACTGGTGCGAGGAGTGCTTCAAGTGCGAGGAGTGCATGGAGGAAAAGCACTGCTCCACCTGCGCCAAGTGCTACATCGGCGAGGATGACCAGCTGTGCGGCAACTGCTATAAGGGCCCCTGCTGCTCCATAACCATCTGCGACTCCTGCGGCTTCTGTGACGACTGCGCAAACGATGACAGCGACCCGATGCACTGCTCGCTGTGCAACAACTGCTTCGGCACAGTGGACGAGTGCGTGGACGACGATGATACCGGCGTCATCCACTGCGTCGATTGCCACACGGCCTGCGAGCAGTGTGAGGAATGCCTGCTGAACCAGGAGTCCTGCGAGGAGTGCGGCCTGTGCCTAGAGTGCTGCAGGGATAACTCCGATGCCGGCGGCTGCCCGGACGGCGAGACCTGCGTGGAAAGCGCCGAGTGGGACGAGCACATCTGCCCGGGCTGCGACGGTTGGGTCACGGATAAGGAGGACGAGGACGAGTTCTGCGAAATCTGTGAGCTGTGCAGGGAGTGCTGCGAGGGCAACTCCGACTGCTCCGAGGGGATGTGCGCAATGGATACGGACTACGCGGATCACTTCTGCGAGGACTGCGGCCTGTGCTTCCACGACAGCGATCCCTGCGAGGACGGCTGCGATCAGCGCTGCAAGGACTGCTGCCGGGACGCCGTGAGCGCTATGGGCTGCGATCATGACGAATGGTGCTTCAGCGACTCTGATTTTGAGAATCATCTGAAAGAGAAGCATTCCGGCGCTGAGCATACGCACATCGCTTCCTCGTCCTGGTCAGCCGACGGAACGCAGCACTGGCATCCCTGCCGCTATTACGACGGTGAAAAGCTGGCTGCTGCCGGCCATGAGTTTGACGCCAAGGGCGTGTGCAAGGTCTGCGGCTACATCAGCGGCAGCGCCATCGTCATCACCCGCCAGCCCAAGAGCGTCAAGTGCAAGACCTCTATCTACGTCGATTATGACGAAGAGCCGGAAAACGGCCTGCTGTACAGCGAAAATAACTGGGTCACCTTCTCCGTCTCGGCAAAGAGCCTGAAGGGCGACGAGCTGACCTATCAGTGGTATCAGAAGTATAATGCGAATCCCGCGATGGCGCCCTACAAGCTGCCGGATGATGTGTATTATTATGAGGGCGTGAAAACCCCCACGCTGAAATTGTCGGTTCCCGCCGAGTCCTGCCAGGATGACTACTCCTACTTCTGCGTCATCGGCAGAAAGGGCGACCCCACGGACACCGTGAAAACGGCGGAGGCAAAGCTGACGGCCACCCATGCCTACAGCTATCAGCAGGCGGGTGTGCCTGTGCCCACCGACGACAGCGAGAGAACGCCGAAATACAATGTCACTTGGGTCGATAAGAATGGGGTTACCCATAACGGTGTCGTGGGCGGCGACCCAAAGTGCGACGGCCACAAGCTCCCGTGCCTGTTTGAAGCAGGCGAATACGGAGCGCACTATATGACCACCGGCTCCAAGGAGCGCATCTTCCCGCATAAGTTTAAGTATGACAGAAGTTATGACGCGGTGGGCGGCGGCAGGGTTGACATGCTCGTCTGCACCGTCTGCGAATATGAAGTTCCTGTGAAGAGCCATGTCCATGAGTACGGCTGGAACTGGGACTGCACCGGCTTCGGCAGTATCTATGAGTATACCTTCAACATCGGCGGCTCGACCAAAACGGTGGAGCAGCTCATCCTTGAGTCCGGCTATGCCCACCCCGAAAAGTGCAAGGTTCCCGGCTGCGAGGAGTTCATCATGGTTCCCCACAGCTGGGGCCGCTGGAATGTGGTCAAAAACCCCGATAATGCGGGCGGCAAAGGCGGCATGGAGGCTGAATGCAGCGTCTGCGAGTACAAAGAGACGAAAAAAACTGACGGCGATTGGACAAAGGACACCGCCCTTGTGACGGTGAAAAACGGCCGGGCAACCCGTATGATCGTCAAGCCCGGCGACAAGATCAGGCTATATCCCGAGGAGAGAACCGGTCAGAAGGCCATCGGCTGGAAGGTGGAGTATCTCCGCGAATACAATGAGTATGACATCATCGGCGGTATGGGATTGCCTGTTCATAAAAAATGGAATGCCAACGAGGCGAAGTCCCTGTTCAAGCTGGTAACCAACGGCTCCGCGCTCGAGTGGGGCTGCACGATCCCGGCGTTCAGAACCATGGGCGCACCCGGCGGCGGCCAATTCTTCTTTGAGCCGGTCTATGCTGCCTGTGACCACAGCGGCGGCACCACGGTGCTCAACGCAAAGCCGCAGGTCTGCGACCGCAAGGGCTACACCGGCGACACCGCCTGCGCGGACTGCGGCCATATCATCAGTGCCGGTTCGGATATTTACCCGCCCGCAAACGCCGGTCATACCGGCCCGCTGCAGCCGCTGTACTACTACGGCACGACCAACTCGGCCACCACGGACAAGACCCAGTCGGGCAAGCGCTATAACGCCAGCACGGGCGACTGCAAACACCGCGCCTATGAGGGCGACTACCGCTGCACGGCCTGCAGCGGCACCGTAAAGGGCAAGACGGGAGAGTTCCGTCATAGCGGCCCCTTTGAGTGGCGCGATAAAAGAGCGGCAACCTGCACCGGGAAGGGTTATTCCGGCAACCAGTATTGCGTAAAGTGCGACAAGATCGTGCAGAAGGGCGCCTCTACCCCGTCCCTCCACGAAATTGCCGGCAACTACCAGCTGATCCATGCGGTGAAGCCTACCTGCACCGCCGCGGGTTACAGCGGCGACTATAAGTGCACGGGCGACTGCGGACAGATCTTCCGCTACGGACATGTCCTCAATAAGCTCGGCCATGACTGGGATAGCGGAAAAATCGCAACGCAGGGCAAGAGCGACGGCATTCTCTACACCTGCCGGCGCGTCGGCTGCGGCGAGACGAAGTTCGTCAAGGGCGCAACACTTCCCAAGTATGTCGGCGCCGTCAAGCTGACGGTCACCGCGCCAGCGCTGGGCGAAGAACCGAAGACAGAGGTGACTTCTGACAACGGTACAGAGAGCCACTTCTCCGTGCAGAGCGTCAGCTGGAATCCTGCGGATACTGCTTTTGCGCCTTACGTCAAGTATACCGTCAGCGTCGCGCTGAAAGCGGCGGACGGCTATACCTTCGCAGGAAATTCCTGCAAGATCAACGGCGAGAATGCGGCCTTGAAGATTGATTCGACCGATAAGACCACCGCGACGGCAGTGTACACCTTTGCCGCCCTGTCTGATGCAGAGGCAGAAAAGTATCAGCTGGTTCTCTGGCATTGCAGCGCATGGTACATGGACGGCGATGTCAAGGTGGAATCCGTGGAAGAGGACTTCTATGTTCCTGCCGGCGCGACCGTCCATCTGGTGGCAGACAGCAGCTTTCAGGAAGATGGCTTCTGCCGCTGGGTGCGCGTGGACGATACAGACGATACCACGCTGATTCTCAATTCCCGCAGCCTGACCGATGCAACGCTGGTCATGCCGGCAGAGTACCGCGAGGTCGGCCCTGAGAACCATGAGTTTATTCCTACACAGAATGCCTGCAAGGATACAGAGAATCCTGCCGCGCTGCTGCGTCCCGCAACCTGTACGGATAAGGGCGTCTACTATCTCTCCTGCTATCACACGGGCTGCTATGCGGTCGATCACAGCCAGACCTTTACGACTCCCGCGCCGGGGCACGATTTTGGCGGCGCGTGGCTGATGGACAAGAGCGATCACTGGCAGCTCTGCCAGCGGTGCTTCGCTGAAATGAGCGCGCATGCTGCGCATGACTATGATCCTAAGAGCGAGACACCGAACACCTGCACCTGCGGCTACCAGCGGCCGGAAGCGGGTGCAGAAGCCTGCGAACATGAACATACGAAGCTGGTCAACGTGAAGGCTCCCACCTGCCTGGATAAGGGATACACCGGCGATACGGTCTGCACGGACTGCGGTGTGTTGGTTAAGCCCGGAACGATCATCGATGCTGCCGGCCATCAGTTTGGCGGGGAGTATGAGGAGTATACGAAGGATCCGGAGCACTATCACGGCAAGCAGTGCACCAACCCCGGCTGCGACCTCTGGTATGCATTGGAACTCCACGATTTCCGCCAGCCGACCGTGTTGTCTAAGCCGGAGTGCTATCAATGCGGCTACCAGAAAGTGGGCGGCGAGATCGTGCGCTATCTCGTGACGTTCTTCTCCGACGGGGAGCTCTGGTACGAGCAGCAAACGGTCGAAGGCGGCGTGCTGAGCGATGTACCCAAAGCACCGCCGAAGAGCGGCTACCACTTCCTCGGCTGGTATCTGGAGGACGGCACAGAGGTCACAACGAGCACAGTGTTCGGCAGTGACGCCACCGCCACGGCAAAGTGGAAGAAGATCCACAGCACCGGCACCGCTGTTAGCGCCACCACCTATCCCATCACCGTGATGGACAGCAAGAACGGCGATGTGACCGCGAGCCACAAGTCCGCCTCCAAGGGCACCACCGTCACCCTGACGGTCGATCCCGACAAGGGCTATGTGCTGGATACCCTCACCGTTCTGGACGGCAAGGACAAGGAGATCAAGCTGACTGAGAAGAACGGCAAGTTCACCTTCACCATGCCCGCCAGCAAGGTTACCGTGGAGGCCGCGTTCAAGGCTTCTGCCCCCACCGGCAAGAATCCCTTCATCGACGTGCCCGCAGGCTCCTACTATGAGGACGCCGTGATCTGGGCCGTGGACAAGGGCATCACCACCGGTACCTGCGCCACCACCTTCAATCCCAACGGCATCTGCACCCGCGCACAGGCCGTCACCTTCCTGTGGCGCGCTGCCGGGAGCCCCGCCACCAAGTCCGCAGTCATGCCCTTTACCGATGTGAAGGCTGGCAGCTACTACTATGACGCGGTGCTGTGGGCCGTGGAGACCGGCATCACCAAGGGCACCAGCGACACCATGTTCAGCCCCGACGCCACCTGCTCCCGCGCGCAGATCGTCACCTTCCTGTGGCGTGCCAACGGCAGCCCAACTGCCAGCGGCAATTCTGCCTTCACCGATGTGGCCTCTGACGCTTACTATGCGGCGGCGGTCACCTGGGCGGAGAAGAACGGCGTCACCGGCGGTATCGGCGGCGGCCTGTTCGGCTCCAACAACAACTGCACGAGAGCCCAGATCGTCACCTTTATCTATCGCAGCGTGAAGTAAGCTTCATCAAAAGATGGAGGACGGAAAAACCGTCCTCCATCTTTTCCTTATTGAAAATATCCAACAGGTATCGTTTTCTTTTGTGCGTTCCGTCTATGACTGAGTCCTGTTTTTGCGGGTTTTGCCCCAAAACAGGACTTGGGCCTATATTTTTTTCCTGCGAAAACTGGTAGAGATAGAGTCAACAGAGCCGCAATCGGGAGAACTGCCGGAGAGGAGGGACTACACATGAAGCAGGTCATAAAGGAGGCGATGGGAGACTGCTCTACCATAGGGGATTTTCGCTTTCTCCTTCGCTGTCAGGAGTGCGGCAGAACATGGCACAGCAGCCCCGTCCGCTTTTCCAAGGCCGGCACGAGGCCGGAGACAGAGGGGATGCGTGCGGTGTTCCGGACGCTCTACGAGCGGGAACGGGCGGCTGCCCGGGAAAAGGCCGCGGCGGAGGCCTCAGAGATCTTCAGCCAATGTCCTGTCTGCGGCAAACTGGTGTGCGACCACTGCTTCCTGATTTGCGAGGATCTGGATCTATGCACTGCCTGCGCGGAAGCATTGCAGGTGCGCGGCGATGTTGTGGCAGGAGAAGCCTCCTCCCCGCGGGAGTTCCCTGCCGAATCAGCCGGAAGAATTTCAACAGAAGGAGATGGAATGACATGAGAAAACGGAAAAACACTGGGAGGCTCCTGAGCATCCTGCTCTGTCTTGTGATGGTGCTGGGAACGCTCCCCATCACAGCCCAGGCGGAGGAGTTGGGCAAGGTGCCGGGCAGTTCCGACACAAACACGTATGAAAAAGCAGACATCAAAGTGGAGATTTCGGTCGTGAAACATGTCCAGCAAACCGGCACGGAAACACCTCCCGCTGAGACCTTTGAATTTGAAGTGGAGGACACGGCTCGGGATGAGAAGCATCCCCTTTCCTACTACGGTATTGGTGTAGAGGAATTGAAGCTGTCCACGAACGATGGGGTCGGCGATGTGGAGAAAACGTTCTCTTTCAAAGTCTCGTGGACAAATGATTATGCCGACTATCACTGGGATGCCGTCCCCAAGTCCGGCACGAATACGGTCGCCTGGTACAGCAAGACCTTCCTGCTCAGGGAGAAGAATGACGGCAAGCCTGGATGGAACTATTCTAATAAGGAATATGCGCTGACCTTCTGGTATGACATTGAAGATCGCACAATGCAACTAAATATCCATGATCCCGGAAATGATGCGTATTACCCAAAAGCGGAGTTTACCAACACCTACAACGGCACGCGCTATGAGCTCCCCTTCACCAAGACGGTGAAGCTGGGCGGCAACACCGCTCCCGGCCGGGAGACCTTCGAGCTGGAGATCTTCGGTGTCGGCGTCAGATACATGGAGGAACACGCGAAGGACCTCTACACCGCTGTTGTCACCACCAACGGCGCGGGCGATTACGATGGCGCACTGGTCATCTCCGGCCCGGCGGATCAGGTGCGTGATCTGGTCTGCGAGGGCTTCTATGTCAGGGAAAAGAACGCCGGAGCCGCCAACTGGACGTATGACGACGCGGTATGGCACATCCTGCGGGAGCGAACCGATGCGGAGGGCGACTATATCATCGTAGATACAGATGCGCCGCTGGTCAATAATCTGCCTGCTGATACGCAGCCGGAGACGGAAGCGAACGAACATCGCCTTGTCATCCACGCTACGACGTGGGAGGAAAGCGACAACGGTGGCCGTTATGCGGATTCCGAGGCGCTGGCGGATAAGATGACCTTCACTAACACCTATACCCGCAGCACCAGCGGCGGCGGTGGCG
This sequence comes from Oscillibacter sp. ER4, assembly GCF_000765235.1. GTDB lineage: Bacteria > Bacillota > Clostridia > Oscillospirales > Oscillospiraceae > Hominicoprocola > Hominicoprocola fusiformis. Next base: position 21,749 of record NZ_JPJG01000061.1, read on the forward strand.
GATCCACCGGCGCGGCCATCACAGCCAACAAGACCGACGCTCAGGGCAAGGCCCTTGCCGGGGCCACCTTCGTGCTGGAGGACAGCCGGGGCCGGGAGGCCTATCAGGCCACCTCCAACACCAGCGGCACTGTGCGCTTTACGGATGTTTCCAGCGGTACCTATACTCTGCTGGAAAAGAAAGCCCCGGAGGGCTATGTGCTCTCCAATGAAACCTACACCCTCACCGTCAGCGGTTCCCGCGTCACGATGAACGGCAAGGCCTATTCTCCCGTGACCTTCGTCAACCGCAAGGCCGCGGAGTTGAACCGCACCGACCACTTCGCCTTCCTGGTGGGCTATACCGACGGCACCTTCGGGCCGGAGCGCAACATGACCCGCGCCGAAGTGACCACCATGTTCGCCCGCCTGCTCACCGAGCAGATCGAGGCGGATAAGACCTATTCCAACACCTTTTCTGATGTGCCGAAGGGCTGCTGGGCGGCCAACTACATCGGCTATATGCAGCAGTTCGGCATCATCACCGGCTATTCGGACGGCAGCTTCCGCCCCGACGCCCCTGTGACCCGTGCCGAGTTCGCCGCCATTGCCAGCCGCTTTGAAAAGCTGACCGAGGGCAGCAAGAGCTTCACCGATGTGCCGGATACCTACTGGGCAGCCAGGTACATCAACTTCGCGGCCACCCGCGGCTGGGTCACCGGTTATTCCGATGGGACCTTCAAGCCGGAGAACACCATCACCCGCGCCGAGGTGGCGGCGGTCACCTGCCGCCTGCTGGAACGCAGCGCGGATCAGAGCTATATCCGCAGCCATCTCAAAGAGCTTCGCACTTTCTCGGACGTGACTGAGAGCCACTGGGCATACTGGTACGCCATGGAAGCCGCCAACGGCCATGACTACACCAAGTCCGGCGGCAGCGAGAACTGGAACCGCACCTATCGGTAACGGATCACCGGGTCCCCCGGCCCCAAACGGGTCGGGGGATACTCTTTCCGCAAAGCAAACGCAAATTATGGGAGAAAGGAACGTATCATGCAAGTAACACTCACCCATCTGCCGGATACGGCGGCGGAATTTGAGGCGTTGTCCCGCCGCACGCCGGAGGAGGTCTGCGCATGCTTCCTGTGCGCATTGAACCTATACATAAAGGACAAGGACGCGGGTGTGGCCGCCATGGACCTGCTGCGCGGGCCGCGTCCCATGACGCCTTATGACGCTCAATTTCTGCGGGACCGCCTGCGGGGCAAGGAGTATCTGCCCCTGGCCTACTTTGAGGGCGCAGCGCCGGAAAACAGCTATACCCCTGCGCAGCCCTATGTGCTGAACGTCCTGCCGGATCCCCGCCCCCAGGACATGGAGCCGGGCTATCTCCGGCTGTTTCTCAGGACGGCAGGCGCGGATTCTCCCCGTCCCATCAAGCTGCGGCAGAAGCCCTCTACCGGGGAATGGTTTTTGTGGGAGTATTCCAGCCCCTTGAGCGGCATCCGCATCCCCGCCGCGCAGGACCCGTGGGCATGACGCGATGGGAAAGAGATGTTTGGCGCTGGTGCTGACGCTGCTGCTGGCACTCAGCCTGAGCGCCTGCGGCAGCCGGCCGGATAGCACCACTCCCCCCACCGGCAGCGGCGGAGAAAACGACAGCGCATCGCCCACACCTGCATCGCATGACACCACCTATTGGACTGCCGTGCGGTACGAGTCCTACAATCCCTCCTTCGGCCGCACGGAGGTCAGCGCTATGCCCACGGAGAAATGGTGGGCGGACCTCTATCTCAATGAGGACGGAACCGCGCTGTTCCGGGAGGCGCTGGGCTTTGGCTACGCCTCCTACCTGATAAACGCCGAATGGTGGCTGGGGGCGGACAATGCCCTGCGGCTGACCGGAGAGGATACTTACGGAGACTTCGTTGCCATGGACGGACGCAAGGAGAAGGATGGCTCCGTGATGCTGGAGACCCCTTACGGGAATCGCTTCTATTTTGAGCCGGCGGAACGGCCGGTTTCCGGCGGGGAGCTCTGTATGGCGGATCTGGAGGGGACCTGGCGAATGAGCGCCGGTGAAGTGGAGGGCGACGAGTTCAGCCCGGAGGAGATGCACATGGCCTCTCTGCTGAACATTGAGCGCTGGTGGTCCGACGATGAGGGCGGCTATACCCTGCGTGCCGACTACTACAGCGCCCACCTTTTGGATACGGACGCTCCGGAATACGAGACGGAGGAGGATCTGCTGACGGAAAAGCTGGATGAGCCGCTGATGTACGGCCTTCCCAACGAGCTTTGGTCCGCTCGGCTCTACGCCGAAGACTCTGAGGCGGAGTACTATGTCACCCTGACGGACCGGAACACCCTGTACCTCCGGCAATACGATGAGCCGGACAACGCGCCGGCAGCCCGCACCGCCATCTATACCCGCGAAGAGAGCCTCCTGCCGGAGACGCTGACGTTGGCCCTGGCGGACGAACCCGATAAGTCGCTGATGTTTTACTGGCGCGACCCGCCTGTGGAGGTGGCGCAGCCGCTGGCGGCGATCCCCATGACCGCGCTGGAGAAGGGCGGGCAGAACAAGCTGCTGCTGGTGGGACGCTGGTACGCGTCGGATATCCGGTTCTGCACGGGAACGCCCCAGCTGAACGCGGACGGCACCATGCGGGAGTGGATCACGGATACGGTGCTGTATGAGGGAACGATCCGGATCAACGAACCCCAGTGGTTCTCTCTTACGATTCCGGAGAAAACGGCAAAGCTGTGCCTGTTCATGAAGCGGCCCTGGGACGAGAGCTGGTTTACCTGGCCCATTACGGATCAGGCTCCGTTTTTTGTCAGCGGAGACACCTTCCTGACGGAGGTAGATTAGTGCTCCGCCGCCCTGACGGCGAAGCGGCAGTCATTGCAAGGAAACCATTTCAAACAAAATCAAACAGAAAAGGAGACAGGAACTATGGGACTCATCAAAGCGGCATTGGGCGCAACTGGCGGCGTGCTGGCCGACCAGTGGAAGGAATACTTCTATTGCGAAGCCATCCCCTCGGATGTGCTGGCGGTAAAGGGCAGGAAAAAGGCCACGGGCCGGTCCAGCAACAAGCACGGCGACGACAACATCATCACCAACGGCAGCGTGATCGCCATTGCGGACGGCCAGTGCATGCTCATCGTGGAGCAGGGCAAGGTGGTCGATGTGTGTGCAGAGCCCGGCGAATACACCTACGATATGTCCACCGAGCCGAGCATCTTCTCCGGTGATCTGGGCGATGGCGTCAAGGACGTGTTCGCCAACATCGGCAAGCGCTTCACCTTCGGCGGCGAGGCCCCCAAGGATCAGCGCATCTACTACTTCAACACCAAGGAGCTGACGGGCAACAAGTACGGCACGCCCAGTCCCGTTCCCTTCCGCGTGGTGGACCAGCGCGCGGGCATCGATCTCGATATCGGCATCCGCTGCTTCGGCGAGTACAGCATCCGCCTCAAGAACCCGCTGCTGTTCTACACCAACGTCTGCGGCAACGTCAGCGAGGACTATAAGACCGAGAATATCGCGGGCCAGATGAAAACTGAGCTGCTGACCGCTCTTCAGCCCGCGTTTGCAAAGATCAGCGAAATGGGCATCCGCTATTCCGCCCTGCCCGGCCACACGCTGGAGCTGGCGGACGCCCTCAATGAGCAGCTTTCCGGCAAGTGGCGGGATCTTCGCGGCATGGAGATCGTCTCCTTCGGCGTTTCCAGCGTGAAGGCCAACGAGGAAGACGAGCAGATGATCAAGGAACTGCAGCGCAACGCGGCCTTCATGGACCCCACCCGCGCGGCGGCGCACCTTGTCGGCTCGCAGGGCGACGCAATGAAGGCGGCAGCCGCCAACACAGGCGCAGGCCCCGCCATGGCCTTCATGGGCATGGGCATGGCCGGTCAGGCAGGCGGCATGAACGCACAGAACATCTTCCAGATGGGTCAGCAGCAACAGATGCAGATGCAGCAGCAGGCGGCGCAGCCCGCTCCCGCTCCGACGGTGCAGGGCTGGACCTGTTCCTGCGGCCAGAGCGGCATCACCGGCAACTTCTGCCCCAACTGCGGCAGCAAGAAGCCTGAGCCCAAGCCCGCCGGCGATAGCTGGAAATGCGCCTGCGGCGCCACCGCCACCGGAAAGTTCTGCCCGGAGTGCGGCAAGCCTAAGCCCGCCGCGGCGGCGGACGGCTGGACGTGTTCCTGCGGCGCGGTGAACAAGGGCAAGTTCTGCTCTGAGTGCGGCGCGAAAAAGCCCGCCGGCGTCCCCCAGTATAAATGTGACAAGTGCGGCTGGGAGCCTGCCGACCCCAAGCATCCCCCCAAGTTCTGCCCCGAGTGCGGCGATCCCTTTGACGATGGGGACATCGTTGGATGAAGCGCCGGATGGTCTGGATCCTTCTGGCGGGGATACTCGTAGGTTTAGCCCTTTCCGGGCTCTATAAGCACTTTGTCACAGACCGGATCATGGACGGGGGCGACGGCATGGAAAATCCGGATGCCGCGTTCCCACTGGACGGCGACCATACCTATGTGGACAATTCCGTCCTCTGGCCCGTGCTGGAGGGAGCGTGGGAAAGTGAAGACGGCCGCTGGCAGGCCGACATCGGCGAAGAGAGCGGCATCGTTCTCAGCGCGGACGGCGAGACCGTCTTGGCGTCCCCCCTCGATTTTGCCTATCTCCGGCCGGGCAAGGTCGTCTGGACGGAGCTGGAAGTAGAGGAGCGCGAGCTTGTGACGCCGGACGGTGCTTCACTTGGCAGGATCAAGGAATTTGGCTATGAGGCATCGGACGGCGAGGGCAGCGGAACGCTGGAGCTGACGCTGGAACGGCCGGACGAGAGTGAAGAAACGGTGACATTCCAAAAAATACAGGAACAGGAGCAATAGATCATGGGCTTATTTGATAAGAAGTACTGCGACATCTGCGGCGAGAAGATCGGCCTTCTCGGCAACCGCAAGTTAGAGGACGGCAATCTCTGCAAGGACTGCGCGAAAAAGCTTTCGCCGTGGTTCAGCGACCGCCGCCGTTCCACGGTGGAGGACATCAAAGGGCAGCTTGCCTACCGCGAGGAAAACCGGGAAAAGGCGGCGCAGTTCCGCACCACCCGCTCATTCGGCGAGGATCGGAAGGTGCTGCTGGACGAGGATCACCGCTGGTTCACCGTCACCCGCGCGCGGGATCTGGCGGAGGCCAACCCCGATATTCTGGACTTTGATGCCATCACCGGCTGCCGAATGGACATTGATGAGAGCCGCACAGAGCTGACGCGCGAGGACGCAGACGGCAAGGAAGTGAGCTATGTTCCGCCCCGCTACGAGTATTCCTACGACTTTTTCCTTGTCATCTCCGTCCGCCACCCCTACTTTGACGAGATGCGCTTTTCGCTCAACAGCAGCTCTGTGTACTATGAACCGCAGAAACTGCCGCAGCGCGCTCCGATGAGTCACGCGCCGATGGATCGACCCTCGGGACGCCCCAAGATGATCAATGCGAGCCGTTTCGATCCGGAGGACTGTGCGGAGTACCGCAAGTATCGTCAGATGGGCGACGAGATCTGCCAAGCGCTTGAGCAGGCGCGCAGCGGCGGCAAGCAGCCTGCCGGCGCTGCACCGGAAGAGAACATCATCATGCGCGAAGCTGCGCAGGACATTCCTGCGGCAGGCCCCTGGACGTGTCCCGCCTGCGGCGGCGCCAACACGGGCAAATTCTGCGAATACTGCGGCTCCCCCCGCCCCTGACACCCGGCGCCGCGCAGCACGGACACTGCCGCGGCAGGAAACAGACAACACATGGGAACACCCCTTCGAGGGATTAACAATATATAAATACAAAAATTTTAGGAGGAAACGATTATGGCTAACCTGACCGAAAATTTGAAGGACTCTATGACCGCAACCTTCCCCCGCGAATTCGATATCCCCAACGCAATGACGATCCAGGAGATCTATGACAAGCTGAACGCCCGCGCTGCGGCATTCCAGATGCCGTTTTCCGTCAAGGGCGGTATTCCCGGCGAGCGCGTCGTCTTTGAGAAGGAACCAAACCTTGATGTTATCATCTGGCTCCACGTCAAGGATGGCACGCACATCAAGATCACGCCTGTCACGCAGGATAGCAGCGCCAAGATCAACGGCATCGACGTCGGCAAAAACAGCGTGATGCGCAAGGGCGTCAAGGGCGTTGCCAGCAGACCACTGCTGCAGGGCCAGTACATCGACGGTGTGACCGACACCATCAAGAAAATCCTTGCCGACGAGACGGTTCCCGACTATGTGGCGCCCGCGGTAATGCCCGGCGCGGATAAGCCCCTGAACTGGCTGACCCTCCTGCTGCTGTGCATCTTTGTCGGCGGCGCGGGCATCCACCGCTTCTATGCGGGCAAGATCGGCACGGGTATTCTCTACCTGTTTACCGGCGGCCTGTTCGGTATCGGCTGGCTCATCGACCTCGTCAAGATCGCCACCGGGAAATTCACGGATAAGAACGGCAATGTCGTTCAAAAGGCATAATGCCGCCGCCTGAAGCGCAGATCGCGGAACCACAGGATCGATGATAAGGAGTTCACTATGAAAAAAATCGTTTCTCTTGCACTGGCATTGGTGCTGGTGCTCTCCCTTACCGCCTGCGGCGGTAAGGATGGCGGGAAATCCGCCGACCCCAACCTCGGCAAATACATCGGCACAGAGTTCTCCAGCGACGGCGACAGTTGGTATTCCTTAGCCGACCTCTATGACGGCGAGTGCTATATCGAGCTCAAGAGCGACGGCAAGGGCGTGTTCTGCCTCGGCGGCGAGGCGACCGACATCAAGTGGTCGCTCGAAAGCGACGGCGCTTTGACGCTCAAGCGCGACGGTTTGGAAAGCAATGGCCTTTTACAGGACGGCTGCATCATGCTCGACGATCTCTGGGGCAACGAGGTTTACACCCTCTACGAGAAGGAAGATGCCGACTCCTCGCCGGAAAAGACCGGTGATACGCTGCTGGACTGGTGGAACGGCGACTGGTACGGCTGGTGGAAGATGACCGGCTGCTCGGGCTATTACGAAGACATGGAGGGCGACTGGTGGGATATCTGCGGCAATATTGACATCGGCGCGGACAAGACCGGCGTCGTCCGTCTCTGGGATGAGGACTACTCAAGAGACAGCCTCATGGCGAAGGTGAATGTCACCCTGAGCACCGCCGGCACCGGTGAGCACGGCACGATGACCTCTGAGGACGGCCAGTTCACGGATATCGCTATCGAGCACGCGGACTGGATCGTTGACCCTGGCCTGGCGGATCGGGATGATCTCATCTGCATCGACGGCTACTACGAAAACGGCGACGATGAGTTCTACTACGAGATCTATCTGCGCCCGTGGGGAACCTACTGGGACGACGCAGATGAGGATTCTCGCCCCAAGTCCTACGACGACTGGTATCTGCCCCTCATCAAGGCGGGCAAGTCCATGCCGGACGCCATCGGCGCGGACGCCCCGGCAAGCAGCGGCGATACGAAGCCCACAACGCCGGGTACCGATTCAAATGCTCCCAGCGGTACCGGCCTTGTGAGCGAGGAAGCGGTGCAGAAGGGCTACGTGTGGATGAACGAGGTCAATAACAATATTTTTGACACCACCTACGAAGGCCTCGTCGACTACTTCGGCGTGGAGGGCGAGTTCGTCAAGGAAGAGTACAGCGACCACATGAAGAGGAACCAGCGCTACTACAAGTGGGTCTCGAAGGACGATCCCAGCCACTACGTCTACGTCAACTTCGCCGAGGAGGAACCGGGCGTTTATAAGGTCAGCGCCTTCAACACCAGCGGCTTCTCCGGCAAGGAAGCCATCGAAAAGTATCTTGACACCGTGAAGGCTGAGGCGGCTGAGGCGGATAAGGCAGCCACCGCAAACGCCAAGATGAAGGACTTCTCCGTAACCGTCACGCAGTTCGCGCACGATGATGTCGCGGTCAAGATCACGACGAAGATCCCCGAGTCCGGCTGGTCGTATGACGAGGGAAAGAAATGCCTTGTGGAAAACGACGATCCCACAGCCTTCGGCGCGGGCGCCATCAGATTCGAGGTAAGAGCCAATGTGGAGGACTTCGACTACTACAAGGACAGCTTTGAAAACTATCAGGATATCGATGATCGCGTGATCGGCGGTATCACCTTCAAGGGCCGCACCTACAAGCGCATCGGCTACGACTGGATCGAGTACGTCGCGCAGATCGACGATGGGCGTGCGCTGTCCATCGGACTGACAGATATTGACTGCGTTCCGGGTACGATGCCCGACGTCATCCTCAGCGGCATGACGATCAAGTAAGTTCATCGGTATATTTTGCCTGACCACAGCGTATCAAACGGCGCCCGCCCGCAGCGCGGGCGGGCGCTTCCTTGTGAGAAAAAAGAAAGAGGTGGAACCATCTATGCCAACACAGGTAACCAACTATCAATGCCCCGGCTGCACCGGTCCGCTGCACTTCGTAGGCGCTTCCGGTAAGCTGGAGTGCGAATACTGCGGCGCGAGTTACGACGTTGCAGAGATCGAGGCGCTCTACGCGGAGAAAGAAGAGAAGGCCGCGGCGGCGCAGCAGGCGGCTGAAGAAAAGGCCGCGGAGCAGAAGAAAGCGTCCGCCGACGGCGGCGATTGGGATACCTCCGGCTTCAGCGACGACTGGGGCGAGGAGGGTGCGCACATGAAAGCGTACAGCTGCCCCAGCTGCGGTGCGGAGCTCATCTGCGATGAGAGCACGGCGGCAACGTCCTGCCCCTATTGCGGCAACCCCACGGTGGTGCCGGGGCAGTTTTCCGGAGAGCTGAAGCCGGACTTCATCCTCCCCTTCAAGCTCAGCAGGGAAGATGCCATCAAGGCGCTCAGAGAGCACTACAAGGGGAAGATTCTTCTGCCTAAGACCTTTACCAACGAAAACCACGTGCAGGAGATCCGCGGCGTTTACGTCCCCTTCTGGATGTTTGACGGCAAGGCGATGGGCGACGCCCGTTATGAGGCCACCCGATCCCACAGCTATACCTCCGGCGATTACGAGATCACGAAAACGGAGCACTTCGACATCTACCGCGCCGGCTCCGTCACCTTTGAGAAGGTGCCGGTGGATGCCTCCAGCAAAATGCCGGACGATCACATGGATTCCATCGAACCCTACGATTATGAGGGCTTGAAAAGCTTTTCCACAGCCTACCTTCCCGGCTTTCTTGCCGACAAGTACGATGTGAGCGTGGAGGAGAGCCGCGAGCGTGCGGATCAGCGCTGCGAGGGCACGCTGGACGCCGCGCTGCGCGGCAGCGTGAAGGGCTACGATACCTGCACCCGTCTGACCGGCAGCACGGATCTGGCGCGGGGCAAGGTACATTACGCCCTCATGCCCGTGTGGATGCTCAATACCAAGTGGCAGGGAAAGGACTTTCTCTTTGCCATGAACGGGCAGACCGGAAAGCTGGTCGGCGACCTGCCGGTCAGCTGGGGAAAATTCTGGGGCATGTTTGCCGGCATTGCGGCACTCCTTTCAATCGTCGGCTCTATCGGAGCCACGCTGCTGATGCTGTAACAAGGGGGGACGGACATGAAAAAAAGAATGACAGCTTTGCTGACCACGCTTTTGCTGGCGCTGGCTTTGTGCGTCCCCGCCATGGCGGCGGTGGAGTACGGCGCGATTTACGATGAGACCGAGGTGCTCGGCTCCGTGGAATTGACCTATCAGGGGGAGCAGACGCTCCCGCAGCTTACGGAAGCGCTCGGCATTGACCTGCGGGTGGATGTATTTACCGACGAGGGCGTGGAAAATAGCAGCGTCTCGGATATCGCGGTGTATGTCTATGAGAATTCCGGCTACGGCTGCGGCGAGAAAAGGGACGGTGTCTCGCTGACGCTGCTGCTGCGCGGCACGGAGAACGGCGCTTACACGCTCTCGGAGACGGATTGGTGCGTGTATGCCCTTCTTGATACGGCGCGAGGCAGCGCACAGGAACTGTCCGACGTTGTACGCGACGCGGTGTCGCCCTACATGGTCCAGCGCGCATGGAACGGCGAGGACATGACCATGAGCGCCACGGCGCTCTCGCAGGCGGTGGGCGCCATGGCGGAGAGCGTGGAGAACTACCTCCAGGCAGGCGCCTCGCCGGAAGTCACCGGCGATGATGCTGAGGCGCAGACGCCGGAGCAGACCGGCGCCGATATGAACTATATCTTCGATCTCAGCGACCAGCTTTCCTTCGAGGAGTGGGCGGAACTGGAAGCACGGGCTTCGGACATTTCCCAGCGCCACGGGTGCGGTGTTTATGTTGCTTTTGTGAATGACTTCACGGAGTACGGCGGCGGGAACGATGTTTACAAAACCACCTATCAGCTCTATCACGCCAATGAGCTGGGCATGGGCGAGAACCGGGACGGCATTATCATCCTGCTGAGCATGGACGAGCGCGACTATGCCATGTTCGTCTACGGCAAAAACGCGGAATATGCGTTCAATAAGTACGGTCAGGAGCAGCTGGAGGATGCCTTCCTCGGTTACTTCGGCGACAACGACTGGTACGGCGGTGCTTCCCATTATCTGGATACCTGCGATGAGTATCTGACCCTTGCGGAAGAGGGAGATCCCGTGCGGAAGAATACTCTTCCGATGTACCTCATTGTTGTGGCGGCCTCCTGCATGATATCCGGCTTCATCTGCATCATGCTCAAGTGGAAGATGCAGACCGTCCATAAGAAGGTAGAGGCCGACGAGTATGTCGCCGCGGGCGGCCTGACGCTGACAAAGCAGTACGACCGCTACACCCACACCACCGAAACTCGCACCAAGATCAGTTCCGATTCTGACAGCGGCAGTACCAGCAGCTGCAGCGGTGGAGGCGGCAGCGGCCGCAGCGGAAAGTTCTGAGAAGGAGGCGGACGATGAAGCAGTGTATCCTGCGCCGAGCCCTTTCGGCACTTCTCTGTCTGGTGCTGGCGCTGAGCCTGACTGCCTGCGGCGGAGAGACCGAGCGGCCCGAGACAGAAGGCGGCAGCGGCATGACAGGGGCGCTTTCCGGCGGCAAGGGCAATGTGTCTGAACCAAAGGACGATCCAGACGATCCAGAGAAAGCGGAGGCGGGACTTGTCCTGCTGCGGGCGTGTATGGCAGAGGATGACCAGTTGGCCGGCGCGGTGGCCTACCTTGGTCAGCGCGAGCCAAACGACAGATCGTCGATGACGGAGTGGCTGCTCGAAAACAGCGGCGATCTTGTTTCCGAGCTGCCGTTCCTGCTGGAGATCCCGGCGGAGCGTGTGCTCGGCGGAGAGAGCGGCAAGCTCTACTGCATCGTCCCCCGGGACGAGAGCACCAGTCTCGCTGTAAATCATGTGACCTGGGAGTCACAGGGCAACGGAGTGTGGCCGGTGGCGGACGAGGTCCTCTATCGGGAAGAATACGCGCAGCCTGTGCTGGTATTCGTAAATTATGAGGAGTGGCCGGATGAGCCGGACACGGAGGTCAACCTTGTGACCAACAACGGCCTGGAGGTGAAATGGTATCCGCTGACCGATGAGTCCGGCTGCCCCGTCGTGCCCACCGGCGTGAACTACGCCCCCATGCTGATGGATTTTGGGATCTTTGGCGCTATCACGGGCCTTGACTATCCCGAGGATTGGGAGCCGGCGGGCGACGACTGGTGGCTGCCGCCTACGGATATGGGCCTGGCAGACACCACCTGGGTCTGTGATGACTGGCTGATGAGCCTGCACTACGGCGATTGCGACCCTGACTATGCCGGGATCGCCGAGCTCTACCACCGCTTTGAAGACAATACAGAGCTGACACGGGTCTTTTCCGGCGTGTGGCGCATGGAGGATGACTGCCTGCGGCTGGATCTCTCCGCCGGCGTCGGCAGCTCCCTCAGCGGCAGTTTCCCGACCCTCATCTCCCCCTCCGGCGAGGAGATGCATTTCCAGCGTTCGCGCAGCGGCGAAGGGGTCCCCTTCCTGCCGGACGATATGGACTCCATTGATCTGACACGGAGCTATGGCTGAATCCCCTTTCATTTTTCCAAACACTCGCAGTTTGCCCCACATCTATTCTATCGAGAGACGCTGAAACAAAAAATGCTCGTAAGGCAGTGTGAAGTGATCCTCCGGGCATAACGCACAACCAAAGCACCGAAAGGCGCGGCGGCAGGAAAACTGTGCCGCCTGGACATTTAGGAACCGAACGCGGGCTTGGCCGCCTGCTGCTGAAATGTGGTCCCTACTCACCACCTCCCAACAAGTTCAACGAGAAGTAAGGCGGCGATGAGCGTCGGAAATCATGCTCATCACCGCCTTGTTTCATAGTATAGGGAAATGCGGGTTATCCGCTGGAGAGTGAAAGACGGGTGTCGTTGATTATTTCCATGGTGCATTTTCGCTGATACAAAGAAATTCACGCGAAGAGGCAGGGAATCTTTTCTGTCAATCGGAGTTGATTTTCTACATAAGACACAATGGCATTGGAGCCTTTTTCGCTGTCAATGTCGCAACAGAAATCAAAAAGGCAAAAACACACAGCTGCGCTGTGTGTTTTTGCCTTTTTGCCTTGTAAGGGACTTCTTTCCTCGCTGCCGGGGACCTCCTCCAGCTTCTGAAATCTGGTTTCCAATTTTTCAGAAATGGAGGAAACGGCAAAATGCCGTACACCCAAGATCATCGTTCAAGCATTGAAACGAACTCTACAGGGGCGGAAAATCCGCCAGAATTCCCCAGCGAGGAAATATTTTTGAAAAATTTCAAAAATATTTCCGAAAACTTTGCAAAACCGCACCTTCCATTCGGGATAGAAGTGAAAGGGGAAGAAAGCCGGCCTCTCGGTGCATGAGAGGAGGTGAACAACTCTTGGAGCTGACACCATCCCAAAAGAAAACCGTTAGACATCAGTTCGACAGCTTTTGCAGGAAGGTTTTGCGTGAAGAAGCCCGCGATTATAAGCGTCATATCGCGTGGCGTTCCGACCATGAGGTATCCCTTTCGGAGCTGTCAGAGGAGCAGGAGCGCCAAATGTATGTGCTGGACGAGTATCCGTCCGAGCAGACGCATTTTCATGTGCGGGGCTATGATGTGGCAATCGAAAACGAAGATCTCGCCAACACCCTGACGGTGCTGCCGGATGATAAGCGTGACATTGTTCTGCTTGCGTATTTCCTTGATATGACTGATCAGGAAATTGCGGACAAGCTGGACATGGTACGCCGCACCGTGCAATACAAACGCGCTCAGTCGCTCAAGGAATTGAAAAAAGAAATGGGGGTTACGGAAGATGGCGCGCAATCTGAGTAATGCCGCTGCATCTCTGCTGCCTTACTCGACCATCGAAGCGGCAACATCCGGCAATGTGGACGCGATCAATGCTGTGCTGAAGCACTATGAACGTTATATTGCAGCTCTGGCAACCAGAACGCTGTATGACGAAAATGGTGTTCCGCACCTTTGCCTCGATGAAGAAAAGGTGTGCAAGATGCGAACTAAGCTAATTATCAAGATTCTTGACTTCAAGGTAAACAAAACAGCCTAAAACCAAAAGCAGCCCGAGCAGGAGCGTATTCCCCTTTCTGCGCTTCTGCAACGGGCCATTCGTGCATCCGCGAGGAAAGGTTCTTATCGCCTGATGGGAGCCTTTCCCGGCTGAAATTTCACACGCGTCTCAAGGCGTGGATGTGCTGCACCTTGAAAATTTTATAGGCAACCGGATAACAAACCTGAACGGAGCAAAGCCCGGCAAATGGCGCGCCATGATCCGCACAGAGAGGAGGACTTGGGCGAGCGATTCAGCCAGTTTGCACCTGCGTGTGGCGGCGCAGTTGGCCATGACCTCTGTTCAGCTAACGATACTCCCGCGTTGAACGCCCTCAAAGCATTGCGCGGCGCACCCATCAGCATGGGTCGGGGTGAGATTCCCGTGGGCGGCTGCCAGCCGCCGTCCGGTTTTGCCATTTTTCTTATATTCATTTTTGCATCAATTACAGCGCCATGCTACGATGCCGCTTGAAACATGATGCTGTGGTTATAGAGAGGAATGTGAAGTGGAATGAAAGCCGCAGTACTATTTTGCCACAGTGACGAGCAGGAACTTAATAAAGTAGTCGGAAAGGAATTGGGTAGGCAATATGCGCAGTTATGCCAATATGCTAATGAGCATAATTTTGAGCTGGAGCAGGTCTTTTTCCATGTTGGGCAATTGGATTATGAACATCCCGATGATGTGCTTTTGCGATTTTTGCGTGGGTTGCAAAGTAGCAGATCGAGAATTGTTATCGCAGAAACACGAGATTACTTCCCAGAGAGTCAAATGAGGTTTATTCCTCCGACACAAGCGTGCTTTTTGAGGGAACATATTCAACAAATGAAGGTAGGTAGCAGGCAGCACCCGCTGCCTGCTGAAAAGAGAAATTTATCCGGAAAGCCATATCTATACAGCAAAGAGAAAACTCGTTGAAATTTGATGAGTTTTGATATATCAAAAGAGATTGAGAAAAACCTTTCTCAGACGGCAGGGTTAGGATACCGACACGCTGCTGCATTAAATCAGCTCAGAGCGAAATTGACATGAAAAAGCACAGCCACCTCGTAAACTCAACGAGGTGGCTGTGCTTTTTCATCAGGCAATTACATAGTTTTTGATGAAGGAGGTGTGCCATGAAAACACAGGAACTGGTAATCAGCTGTTTTTACGATAATGATGGGGAGTCCATACGGGACTTGCTATATTCATCCTTCGCTGCCTTCCTCAAGCGGGAGCTTGGAAAATTTGCGCCCGCACAGGATCATCCTGTATGATTGACGGGATGAATGGCCGCTTATCTCAGGAGGTTAGAGTATGTATCAAGAGATAAGCAACCCTATGGATTATCATGTGGCATTATACATCAGACTGTCAAAGGAGGATGAGAGCGAAGGGCCATCGCAGAGCGTGACCAATCAGAAATCCCTTTTAGATGAATTTGTCCAAAAGCACCGTTTACAAGTTTATGACACCTACATTGACGATGGCTGGAGCGGAACCAACTTTGACCGCCCGGATTTTCAGCGAATGATCGGCGATATTGAGGCCAAGAAGGTCAATATGGTTATCACCAAAGACCTCTCCCGTCTGGGGCGTGACTACATCATGACCGGTCACTACATGGAGCGGTACTTCCCGGAGCATCGGGTGCGCTACATTTCCCTCTTGGACGGTATTGACACCGGCGTGGAGTCCAGCGCCAATGATATTACGCCCTTCCGCGCCATTATGAACGACATGTACGCCAAGGACATCTCCAAGAAGATCAAGAGCGTCAAGCGGGATAAGCAGCGGAAGGGGCAGTTCATCGGTGGCAAGCCGGTTTACGGCTACAAAATGCACCCCACCGAGAAAAACAAAATCGTCATTGACGAGGAAGTGGCTCCCATGGTTCGGCGGATCTTTGCCATGGCGCTGGACGGCGTTAGCTGCCGCCAAATTGCCGCTACGCTGAACGAGGAGGGCGTCCCTACACCGGCCACCTACTGCGGCTGGAACATGGGTCGCAAAGGACCCTATGCGGGGCTGTGGAGTAGCGAGCGTATTTCCGATATGCTGCAAAATGAGACCTACATCGGCAATATGGTGCAGGGGCGGCAAGTGAAGATCAGCTACAAGTCTAAGAAGTGTTTGCATCAAGATCGTAATAATTGGGTTGTGGTTGAAAATACCCATGAGCCGCTGATTGACGCCGAGAGTTTCCGCAAGGTGCGGATGCTGGTGAACAGCCGCAAACGCACCCGAAGCCGTACCTATGATTTTCTGTTGAAGGGCTTGATTTTCTGCCACGAATGCGGTCATCCCTTGGGCGTGCTGAATCGCCCCAACGCCAAGGGAGAAGAAACACTGTATTTCGTCTGCCGTACCTATCAGCGTTTTACCAAGAACAGTGCCTGCACCACACACTATATCAAGGAAAAAACGGTAACGGATGCAGTGATTGCCAAGGTTCGAGAGGCCTGCGAAGACTATTTGACCGCGGAAGCATTGCTTCCCGCTGCGGAAAAGGCGGTGAAGGAGGCGTCGCAGGAGAGCAAGACGGCGGCGGAGATCAGCGCTCTGCAAAATAAGAGTGCCAACCTTACAGAGCACCTTGACCGAATGTACACCGACCGTCTTTCCGGTTTGCTGCCGGAGGAGGACTTTCAGCGTATCTTCACCCGTATCAAGGACGAACGGGCGCAACTGGAGGAACGAATCAAGGAGCTTCAACAGCAGCAAAAGAACCCTATCAGCCAAACAGAGCGAGCAAAAGATTTGGTACAAAGATACCTTGATACGGCATACGCCAACCGGGAATTGCTGGTGAGCCTGATCGAGCGGATCGAGCTGACAGCGGCCAGAGAGGTCATTGTCAAGTTTCGATTTGCAGAACTTCAGCAGACGGGATAAATCTAGTCATATCAATGGTTTGCGCCGTTATGAGCGGCGCGATTTTCAAGACGAAATCACTTACAATTACGGATGCGCTATGTATCGCGCATCGAAAAGCGCGCGCTGCAAAAGCTGGAGGAAGCCCTCGGTGAACGGCAATAAAAAACGCGGGGCGCATTAGCGCCCCGCGCCCGCTCAGGGGATGAGCGGAAGAGAGAAAGAGAAGAATATCATCAGAGAATCGTGCCGCCACCGAGCACGGTGTCGCCGTCGTACAGCACGACGGCCTGACCCGGTGTGATAGCGCGCTGCGGCTCGTCGAAGACGAGGTGCACGTGCCCGTCCTCAAGCACCGTGACTGTCGCCGCCTGCTCGCGCTGGTGGTAGCGCACGCGCGCGGTCGCGCGCAGCTCGCGCGGTGGGACGTCGTAGGCGATCCAGTTGAAGTCATTTGCCATCAGCTCACGAGAAAAAAGCGCGTCGTTGCTGCTTAGCACCACGCGGTTTTCTGCCGCATCGATGCGCTTGACGTAGAGCGGCGCGTCCGCGGCGATGCCGAGGCCCTTGCGCTGGCCGACGGTGTAGTGCACGATGCCCTTGTGCCGGCCGAGCACACGGCCGCTTTCATCGACAAAGTCGCCCGCGGGGCAGTCGCGGCCCGTGTAGCGCGCGATAAAGCCAGCGTAGTCGCCGTCCGGCACGAAGCAGATGTCCTGACTGTCCGGCTTGTCGGCGTTGTAGAAGCCCTGTTCCTCCGCGATGCGGCGCGTCTCGCTCTTGTGCATCGCGCCGAGCGGCAGGCGCGTGTGCGCCAGCTGATCCTGCGTGAGCGAGTAGAGCACGTAGCTCTGGTCCTTGCTCTCATCGAGCGATTTTTTGAGCAGCCACCGCCCGTTTTCCTGCTCGATGCGCGCGTAGTGGCCGGCCACAATGGCATCGCAGCCTAAAATGCGGGCGCGCTCGTAGAGCCGCTCGAACTTCAAGTAGCGGTTGCAGTCGATGCAGGGGTTTGGCGTCGCGCCGCGCTCGTAGGACGAGATGAAGCGGTCGATGACCTGCCCCTTGAAGTCGTCTGAAAAGTTGAAGGCATAGTAGGGGATGCCGAGGTGCAGCGCGGCAAGCCGCGCGTCCTCGACGTCCTCGAGCGAGCGGCAGGTTTTGGTGCGGCTGACACCGATGTCCTCGTTGTGGAAGAGCTTCATCGTCGCGCCGATGCACTCGCAGCCCTGCTCCTTCATCAAAAATGCGGCGACGCTCGAGTCCACACCGCCGCTCATCGCAATGAGTACCTTATCCATATTTCCTCACATCATGCGGCACGCTTTGGCGCAGGGAATGTCCCTGTGAGAAGCGATGCCGCGCTTATCGTTTTGCCTTATTTTGCCGCGTGCTTATAAAGTGAACGGCTTTTTGCCGCTGACGAGGTCCTTCCACAGCGGGGACATGCCGCGTAAGTATTCCACGACCTCTGGCACGGCATCGAGGATGCGGTCGATTTCCTCGTCGGTGTTCCATTCGCACAGGCTCAGGCGCAGCGAGCTGCGTGCCACGTCATGCAGGCGGCCGATGGCCAGCAGCACATGGCTTGGGTCGAGCGAGCCGGACGTGCAGGCGCTGCCGGACGACGCGCAGATGCCCTTTGCGTCGAGCAGAAGCAGCAGGCTCTCGCCCTCGACGCCCTCGAAGCAGAAGCTCACGTTGCCGGGCAAGCGGTTCACGGGATCGCCGTTGAGCGCGCTGTGCGGGATCTTGGACAGGCCATCGATCAGGCGGTCGCGCAGGGCGCTGACCCTTTTCGCGTTCTCGTCGAGGTGTGCGCAGGCGTCTTCGAGGGCTGCGGCCATGCCCATGATGGCGGGGATGTTCTCCGTACCCGCGCGCTTGCCGCGCTCCTGCGCGCCGCCCTCGATGAGGTTCGTCAGGAAGACGCCCTGACGGGCGTACAGCACGCCGGTGCCCTTCGGCCCGTGGAACTTGTGCGCGGAGAGCGTCAGCAGGTCGATGTCCTGCGCCTTGACGTCAATGGGCAGATGCCCCGCGGCCTGCACGGCGTCGGTGTGGAACAGCACGCCCGCCTCGCGGCAGACTGCGCCGATCTCGCTGATCGGCAGGATGGAGCCGATCTCGTTGTTGGCGTACATGACGGAAACCAGGCACGTATCCTCGCGGATGGCGCGCTTGACCTGCTGCGCCGTCACGGTGCCGATGGGGCCGACGGGGAGCAGCTCGACGGTGAAGCCCTCTTTTTCGAGCTTTTGGAGCGTGTGCAGCATGGCGTGGTGCTCGAATGCGGTCGAAATGATGTGCTTTTTGCCCTTGCGTTCGCCGAGACGCGCGGCGGAGAGGATGGCCTGATTGTCGGCCTCGCTGCCCCCGGAGGTGAAGTAAATTTCGCGCGGGGAGGCGTTCAGGCACTTGGCGATGCGGTCACGCGCGCTGAGCAGCGCCTCGGCCGCCTGCTGGCCGACGGAATGCAGGCTTGAGGGGTTGCCATAGATCGTCTCCAGATAGGGGAGCATGGCGTCGATCGCGGCGCGGCTCGTCTGGGTCGTCGCGGCGTTGTCCGCGTAAATAGTGGTCATTGAGATAAATCCTATCTTATAAGTATGTTGATATGATACACAGGAACGCCCGCTTTGTCAATGGATTTTGCGCTCTGCGCGGGGCAAAAAAGGAAGAACCGCTCGCAAGAGCGGTTCTTCCTTTTACAATAGGGGGGTGGAGGATTTTTGACTTACTTTTCCAGCTGCGTCCAGTCGCGGGTCTCGCGCAGCTCGGTCCACTTCTCATACTTGGAGTTCGTCTTGAACTTGTAGTAGTGGCTGTTCGTCGCTTCCTGAACGGCGAGGTAGTACCAGGCCTTCGGGTTCGCGTTGTCCGTCCAGACCGTCATGTTCGGGAGGAGATCGTCCTCGGTCTCGGGCTGGCGGTTGAGGACGCGGTTGACGAGCGTCACGGTCTCGGCACGGGTGATGTCGCGCTGGGGACCAAACGTGCCGTCGGGATAGCCGGTGATCCAGCCGTTGTTGTAGGCGATGCTGATCTCGTCCTTGGCCCAGTGGTTCGCAATGTCGCTGAACTTCGCAGCGGTCTTGTCACCGTCGTGATCGAAGCGGGCGGCGATGTCGGCGAACTCAGCGCGGGTGATGGCGGCGTTCGGGCGGAACGTGCCGTCGGGGTAACCCGTGATGATGCCCATGGAGCTGAGGGTCGAGACCGCGGTGTTGTACCAGGAGGTGGCGGCCACGTCGGAGTAGCGGTTGGTCTTGGTCAGGTTCTCGTC
>NZ_JPJG01000062.1 GCF_000765235.1 Oscillibacter sp. ER4
TTAGGGGTGCAGGGGCGAGATCGAAACGCCCCTGCCGTTCTCTTGGGGGATCAAAAGGGGGTATTCTCTCACGTGAGAGAATACCCCCTTTTACCGCACTCCCGCGCGCGGCGTGGGAATTCCTCGCCGCTCTGCGAGCGGCATTATTCTTTATTCGGTTCGGGATCGCCCGCCAGCGAATCGAGATACAGATACAGCCCCATCAGCTCGCGGAAGCCCGCGAGGACTTCGTCTTTGAGCTCCGGCGTGAACAGCACGCCTTCGGGATTGTCGTCATAGCCGACGGCGATATTTTTCGCGTTGTACCACGGGTTCAGGAGCTTGCCGACGTCGCCCTTCGGGCGCTTGAACTGCTCGCCGGAGAGCGTGAAGCGGGATTTATTCAGCTTGCGCACGAGCTTTTCGAGCTTTTTGGGGTCGGTCTCGATGCGGCGGCGGAGCTTGGCCATCGTGGCAGGGGAGGCGTCCCAGTAGCCGCAGCCATAGCTGAAGTAGTTCGGTGCGAGCTCGAAATACAGCGCGGGGACGCCCTCGAAGCGCTCGTGCGGGCGCTCGATCGTGAACCACAGGTGGTCCTTATATGGGCCGCGGCCAAAGAGACGGCGAGCGTCGCGGTAGATGCGGCAGACGTGCAGCTTGAGCGACTGCTTGGGATATGCCGCGGCGATCGCGTCGAACAGTTCGCTGCCGAGCTCGCGCATCGGCCGGTCGAGTAGCGCGAGAAACTGCTCTTTTCGCGGCAGGAACCACTCGCGGTTGTTGTTGAATTTGATGCCCCAGAGGAACTCGACGGCCTCGGGCGTAAAACCTTGAAACATGATCCACCTCAAAGAAAAATTTGCAACGATGGCAGTATACCACCGAAAACGCGAAAAAAACAAGAGGGATCTCGCACCAGATCCCTCTTGTCTCAGAGGAGCACCGTCCTGTTTTTACCCAAAAACAGGAACAGGAAAAAGCTAAGTTACTTCGTGGCGTGGTCGACCGAGTACATGTGCTCGATGAGGTCGAGCACCTTGTTGGAGTAGCCGATCTCGTTGTCGTACCAGCTCACGACCTTGACGAACGTATCCGTCAGGGCGATACCGGCCTTGGCGTCGAAGATGGACGTGCGCGTATCGCCGAGGAAGTCGGAGGAAACGACCTGCTCGTCGGTGTAGCCGAGGATGCCCTTGAGCTCGCCCTCGCTGGCCTTCTTCATGGCCGCGCAGATCTCATCGTAGGTGGCGGGCTTTTCAAGG
This sequence comes from Oscillibacter sp. ER4, assembly GCF_000765235.1. Taxonomy (GTDB): domain Bacteria; phylum Bacillota; class Clostridia; order Oscillospirales; family Oscillospiraceae; genus Hominicoprocola; species Hominicoprocola fusiformis. The sequence goes on from NZ_JPJG01000062.1 coordinate 1,242, forward strand.
TTGACGGTCAGGTCGACGACGGAGACATCCAGCGTGGGAACGCGCATGGACATACCGGTCAGCTTGCCGTTGAGCGAGGGGATGACTTTGCCGACGGCCTTGGCGGCGCCGGTGGAGGAGGGGATGATGTTGCCCGTGGCCGCGCGGCCGCCGCGCCAGTCCTTCAGGGACGGGCCGTCCACGGTCTTCTGCGTGGCGGTGACGGAGTGCACGGTGGTCATCAGGCCATCCTTGATGCCGAAGCAGTCGTTCAGGACCTTGGCGATGGGGGCCAGGCAGTTCGTGGTGCACGAGGCGTTGGAGACGAACTGCATGTCGCTCGTGTAGGAATCGAGGTTGACGCCGCAGACGAACATCGGCGTGTCATCCTTGGACGGGGCGGACATGACGACCTTCTTCGCGCCGGCGTCGATGTGCGCCTGCGCCTTTTCCTTCGTCAGGAACAGGCCCGTGGATTCGACGACGTACTCCGCGCCGATCTTACCCCAGGGCAGGTCCGCGGGGTTGCGCTCGGCGAAGACGGGGATCTCGCGGCCGTTGACCACGATGCCGTAGTCGTTGCTCTTCACATCGGCGGCGAATCTGCCGTGCATAGTATCGTATTTCAACATGTAGGCCAGATAATCGGCGGGGCAGAGGTCATTGATGCCCACGATCTCGATTTCAGGATGGTTCAGGCTTGCGCGAAAGACCATACGGCCAATGCGGCCAAAGCCGTTAATACCGACCTTAATACTCATAAAACTTACTTCCTTCCTGTTTATCGGAATATATCGAATGTTTGGTACATTTAGATATTATATAGCAGTAGTTTCGTTTTGCAAGTCCTTTTTTGCAAAAACTCTATTTTTTTCATAATTTCCACAAATTCCTTGCTTTTTGACCGAAATTTTGCTACCCTCATACTACAACGCTGTACAACAAAACGTTCTAAGCGCGAGCTTATCGCGAAAACACCAATTCTTTCCGCGCAAACTCCGCCTCCCTGCGGTGAATGCTACCGGTAGGAGAACTTTTATTAGGAGACGCTATGCGGGATTATACTGAAGAAGAACTGAAAATGCTGTCGGATGTGCTGCCGAATATTGCATTGCAGCTGCGCACCTCACTTTCGACGATCTACACGGCGGTCGACCGCATGGCACCGCAGGAGACGCGGGAGAAGGACCCGAAGACTGACCGCACCGCCGCGGCATTTTACCAGAGCTATTACCAGCTCTACCGCGTCATCAGTAATCTGACTGACGCGGGGAACCTGTTTGAGCGCAAGCGTTTCGAGCTCTACGATGACGACATTGTCGGCGTCTGCCGCAGCGTGTGCGCCGAGGTGGACTTCCTTTTTGCGCAGCGCGGCGTGGAGCTCGACTTCCTTGCCGACCGCGACAGCCGCATCATCGCCCTCGACGCCGAGGCCATTCGCAAGCTGTTGCTGAATCTCCTCTCCAACGCGCTTAAATTTACGCCCAAGGGCGGCAGTGTCCGCGTGCGCGTGAAAACGGAGGGGAGATTTGTCAAGATCACCGTGGCGGACACGGGAAAGGGCATGGACAGCGACACGCTGACCCATTTGTTCGACCGCTTTATGGACGGCGGGCAGGACCCCATGCCGCCGCACGGCTTGGGACTGGGCCTTCCCATCTGCCAGCGCATCGCGCAGGGCCATGGAGGCATGATCGTCGCGCAGTCGGAGGAGGGAAAGGGCTCGCTCTTTACCGTCTCGCTCCCTGCGGTAAAGGCCGGGCGCGTACAGCTCAAGGACCGCGGCAGCGACTACGCCGGCGGCTTCAACCGCACGCTCGTGGAGATGTCCGACGCGCTTTCGAGCGAGGCATTTCTGCAAAAGTATCTGGATTAAGGGACACAGATGAAGAAAAAAGTTTTGATCGCCATGAGCGGCGGCGTGGATTCCTCCGCCGCCGCGCTTTTGCTGCAAAAGCAGGGCTACGAGTGCGCGGGCGCGACGCTGTCGCTCTGCGGCAACGAGACGGACGGCGCGAAGCGTATTGCCGACGGTCTCGGTATGCCGTTTTACATCTTCGACGAGCACGAGCTTTTTGCGCGCGAGGTGATGGATCACTTCGTCAGCGGGTACCGCGCGGGCCGCACGCCGAATCCGTGCATCGACTGCAACCGCTGCCTCAAATTCGGTGCATTTTTGGACCGCGCGCTGGAGATGGGCTTTGACTACATCGCGACGGGGCACTATGCCCGCGTCGGCTATGACGAAGCGAGCGGACGTTATCGGCTGCTGCGCGGCGAGAGCCGCGCGAAGGACCAGAGCTACGTGCTCTATCAGCTCACGCAGGAGCAGCTCGCGCACCTGCTGCTGCCGGTCGGCAGCTTTGAAAAGCCGGAAATTCGAGAGCAGGCGGAGGAGGCGGGCCTTGCAAACGCCCATCAGGCCGATTCACAGGACATCTGCTTCATCCCCGACGGGGACTATGTGCGCTTTCTGCGCGACTATGGCGGCGTGACGCCGCAGCCCGGCGACTTTGTCGACGAAACGGGCCGCGTGCTCGGCCGCCACCGCGGTTTGGAGTGCTACACGGCGGGTCAGCGCAAGGGTCTCGGCGTGAGCGCGGACCGCCCGCTCTATGTGATATCCAAAAATGCCGAAAATAATACCGTGCTGCTCGGCGACAACGAGGAACTGTTTTCCACAGCGCTGCTCGCCTCGCGCGTGAACTGGATCGCGGGGGAGACGCCTGCGGAAAAAGTCTATTGCACCGCTAAAACGCGCTACAGCCAGAAAGAGTGTGACGCCGTCGTCACACCGCTGGAAGGAGGCTGCGCGCACGTCGAGCTCCTCACGCCCCAGCGCGCCGTCACGGCGGGACAGGCCGTCGTCTTCTATGATGGCGAAGAGGTCCTCGGCGGCGGCACGATCGAAAAGGCGTTATAAAAGTGAGAAAAGGCTCCGCGAAAGCGGAGCCTTTTGGCATATTATCGTTCGCTGACATGCGCCTCGCTGCCGAAGATCATGTCGTCCACGTCGCCATGACGGATGTTGTCTTTTTCCTTCATTGTAACCATTCCTTTCAGCTTTTCTCTCACCCGGCTATTATATGCGCGAGCAAACGAAAAGTTGTACGAAAAAGGGCAATGGGAATAAAAGGCGTCGCAGACTTTCACCCGCAAGGGGTATGCGGCATCCGTAAAGCAGCAAAGCTGCTAACGGCTGCCCAAGCGTCCGCAGACGCGAAATGATCTTAATCGTAAATTCCGACGTCACCGTCGCGGCATTACGATTCCCGCGCCCGTTCGGGCGCGCCAATCGTGCCACTTCCTCGAAACCGGCTCGCTTCATCCGCCACTGGCGGCGCTTCGCCGATTTCCATGTGCGTCAGAAAAAACGCCTCTCAGCCCGCAAACGTGCGCGCCTTCGGCGCGTGCGCTGCCGCGGGCTGCAATCCCCCTCAAAAAGCGGCTCTGCCGCTTTTTTTGAAGTTAATAGCGATGGTTTAGGATCTCCACCACGTCCGCCAGCGCGCCGTCCTTGCAGTGGCAGACGATGTGCGCACCCCATTCCTTGACCTCGGGGATGGCGTTTTCGGGCGCGAAGCCGATCTCGGAGACCTCGAGCATCGGAATGTCGTTGTTGTGGTCGCCGATGCAGTAGATGTCCTTGCGCGCAACGCCGAGGAGCTTGGCAAGCTTTAAGATCATGCCGCCCTTCGTCGCGCCGCGGCGCGTCAGCTCAAGCAGGTGATCGCTCGAAAAGATGAGCTCGTAGCGTTTTCCCCAGTCCCGAGAGACGATAAAATCGCGCACCTGCTCCAAAAGCGGCTTTTCCTCTTCAAAGAGCAGCTTGATGATCGGCAGGTCCACCTCGCGGAAGTCCTTGACCTCCTCGGTCTTCGCGCGCGTCAGGTGCTCGTGGTTGCGCGTGTAGTCGTTCGGGTGCAGGACGTGGATGCGGCGGTCGTCGTGGTAGATCTCGAAGCACAGGCCGGGGAAGCGCGCGAGCAGCGCGTCGACGTGATCGTAGATGTCCGCGTCTAAAAACGCGGTCTCCACATAGCAGTCCTTGTTGAAGTCATAGATGGCCGCGCCGTTGGCGATGACGCAGGGGGCGTTGCAGGGCAGATCCTTGGCGTAGCGGGCAAAGGCGGGCAGCGCGCGGCCGGTGGAGATCGAAAAATAGCCGCCGTTTTGAATGAAGTACTCGACCGCCTCGCGGTTGCGCGCGCTCATCGGCGGGATGTCCTCGCCGCGCTCCAGCGCGCCCTGCGTATAGACGAGCGTGTTGTCAAAGTCGCTGGCGAGCAGCACCTTGTTGAATTTCAGCATGATGGATCCTCTCTTCTTTTCTCGTTGTTTTTCGGCAAAAGTATACCACGGCGCGGGAGAAATGAAAAGGGATGTTTTGCGTAAAGATATCAGCCGATGATGCCGAATTTTCCTTTGATAAAATGACGGTAGTCGGGCTGCTTTTCGGCATTTTCGTATTCATGTTTCATGGTTTGCCATATCCAGGCGCGGAACGGATCGCCGGTCTGCGCATAGTACAGAATGCGCAGCAGCCCCTCCCGCTCTGCGCGGAGAATGGCCTCATAGGCATCGGGGACGAACTCGCACGAGACGACTGCTACCGCCTCTTCGGACGTGACCGCGAACGGCACATCGGAAACAGGGGCGGTATTTGCCGGTTCCGCGCCGTAGATATAGCCGGAGACGCCGGCATAGGTCTCCTCCAGTGCGTTGGGGTAGTATTCCTCCAGCCGCTGCACGCCGTCTAAGTCGAAGCCGTAAGGCCCCCATTTTTCCCACCGGCCCGTGTGGACAAAGCCGGTGTCGCGGCAGTATTTTTCAACGGCATTGCTCAGATAGACCAGCACATTTTCCCGTTTCTTCGAAAAGTAGACGAGCGGGTGGCCATGGTTAGAGACGTGCGGCGTGAGGACGGTGAGACCGCCGGTGGGGGAGGCATGGTACAGCATGGAAGCAATTCCTTTCCGCCTTTTGGCAAAACCGCCGCGAAACAACTGTGCTTCGCGGCGGTTCTATTTCTTGTTTACGCTTCGCTCTTCGGCGCGGGACTTTCGCCGCCCTGACCGCCGCTTCTGCGGCGGCCTCTGCCGCCGCGGTGGCTGCGGCGGCGCGGCTTGTTCTCGCCGCCCTCAATCGCGCCCTCGGCTTTCGGCGGGCGGGGCGGACGCGGGGCTTTCGGCGCGTCGGGAGTTTCGCTGTTCGGCTTGCTCTGGCGCGGGGCGCGGCGCTCGCCGTTCTTGTCGGGATTGCGGGGCGGACGTTCGCTGCTCGGCTTATCGCCGCGCGCGGGGCGTTGGCTTCGCTTTTCGGCGGGCTTGTCGCCACCCTTTTGGGGCGTGTTTTCACTCTTCGGCGCGGCGGACTTCTCGCCGCCTTCACCGCTGCCCTTGCCGCGGCCTCTGCCGCCGCGATGCCCGCGGCCGCCGCGGCGGGAACGGCGCTTTTCCGTCTCCTCCTCGTCAGCGGCGGGGGCGTCCGCTTTTGCGACGGGGGCAGTCCACTGTTCGGGCGGCACGATGGGCTTGGCAGACGAGAAGAAGTTCAGCGTCAGCTGCGGCTCATCCTCCGGCGGCTCCTGATAGCGCTCGGGGAGCGTCACGGGAATCTCGATGCCGTCGCGCGAGCCCTTGCCGTTGCGCAGCACATGAATTTCGCAGGTGCGGTAGCGCTTGGGGCTTTCATTCTGCCCGTCGAGACGCACGAGCACCTGCTCGCGCAGAATGTCGACCGAGCTCACGTTGCCAAGGCCGTCGGGCGTTGCGACAAACGAATCCTGCTTCGGGCAGCGGCGCACCGCGTCCTCGTAGGCGTTCTGCTCGTATTTGAGGCAGCACATGAGCCTGCCGCACGTGCCGGAGATCTTCGTCGGGTTCAGACTCAGATTCTGCGTCTTGGCCATCTTGATCGAAACGGGGACGAAGTCGTCCAAAAACTGCGAGCAGCAGAAAGGCCGGCCGCAGATGCCGAGGCCGCCGAGCATCTTCGCCTCGTCGCGCACGCCGATCTGCCGCAGCTCGATGCGGGCACGGAACACACCGGCTAAGTCGCGCACGAGCTCGCGGAAGTCCACGCGCCCATCGGACGTGAAGAAAAAGATGATCTTGCTGCCGTCGAAGTTGCTCTCCACGCGCACGAGCTTCATGTCGAGCCCGCGCTCGGCGATCTTCTTCTGGCAGACCTCGAAGGCGTTCTTTTCGCGCGTTTTGTTGTAGGCGTAGGTGCGGTCATCGTTCTCCGTCGCCACGCGCACGAGCGGGCGCAGCGGTTGGACGACGGAATCGTCCTCCACCTCATGGTTGCCCGAGACGCACTGGGCGTACTCGAGCCCCTGCGCGGTCTCGACGATGACGAACTGGTTGGGTTCGACCGTGATGCCGTGCGGGTCAAAATAATATTCCTTGCATCCGCCGCGGAAGCGGACTCCGATCACTTCTGTCAAAGGGTTTCCTCCAATTCAACGGCGAAGCCGCCCAGCGTGGGCCCGACGCCGACGTTATAGGTGCATTTATTGCGGTAGTCCTGCAATAAATCTATTGTGCCGAGTAATTTGGCTTTTGTCAAGCGCGAAGCCAGTGACCGCGCGATGCGAAGATCCCTCTCCGGTACGCTCGCGCCGTACTGCCCCAGCAGGGCGGACGAGAGCAGAAGCCGCGTCCCCTCGAAAAGCGAGGACAGGTCGTCGCGCGTGACCTTCTGCGTTTCGAGCTTTGCGAGGAATGCCGCGCGGGACGCGCGCGACCCCTCGGCGATGAGCCGCGCGAGCTCGAGCGCGAGCTCGTCAGGCGCGCCGCCCTCTTCGACGGTGGGGGAGAGCTTGACCTCCACGCAGCGCGAGCGGATGGTCTGGAGCAGAACCGCCGGATTTTCCGCGCAGAAGAAGAACGCTGCGTAAGCGGGCCCCTCCTCCACGAGCTTCAAAAGCACGTTCTGGTCCTTTTCCGTTAGGATGGTGCAGTCCTCGAAAATGTAGACCTTGCGCGCGCCCTCATTCGGGCGGATGAACGCGTCGGCGCGCATCGCGCGCACCGTGTCGATCGAGAGCTCCTTGTGCTCTGCGTCGCGCACGAACGTGACGTCGGGGTGGATGTCCTGCATCACCTTGCGGCAGGCAGGGCAGGCGAGGCAGGGCTTGCTTTCCGCTGTGCACTCCATCGCCGCGGCGGCATAGCGCGCAGCGCTCACGCGGTCGCCGCTGCCGCTGAAAATGAGTGCGTGCGACAGTGCGCCGCGCTTTGCCGCGGCGCGAAGACGCGCCGCCGTATCGGTTTTTGCAAAATCCAAAAGCTCCATTGCCCGCTCCATGCTCTGTACTCTGCGCGCATTTTCAGCGCAAATTTAAAAATAGTATATCGCAAAAGTGCGGCGCTTGCAAGAAAATCCGCGCCCCACGACGGAAAAACAGAACGATTTTGTGCCAAATTGCGTTTTGTGGGAGAAAAAATGCGGAAAGTCGACAAAAATTTCACAACTTGTTATTGAAAGTCGGGGATTTTCTGTCTATAATAATATGGCTTGATAATGATCACACAGCGATACATTTTTAATGGAGGAAAACCAATGAGCAAAAAGTATGTCTACCTGTTCTCGGAAGGCAACGCTACCATGCGTGAGCTTCTGGGCGGCAAGGGCGCGAACCTGGCCGAGATGACCAACATCGGTCTGCCTGTGCCCCAGGGCTTCACCATCACGACCGAAGCCTGCACCCAGTATTACGAGGACGGCCGCAAGATCAACGACGAGATCATGGCAGAGATCATGGAATACGTCGCGAAGATGGAAGAGATGAACGGCAAGAAGTTCGGCGATCTGAAGAACCCCCTGCTCGTCTCCGTCCGTTCCGGCGCGCGCGCTTCCATGCCCGGCATGATGGATACCATCCTGAACCTCGGTCTCAACGACGACGTCGTCGCCGCCATGATCGCGGGCAACCCCGACCCCAACTTCGAGCGTTTCGTTTACGACTCCTATCGCCGCTTCATCCAGATGTTCTCCGACGTCGTTATGGAAGTTGGCAAGAAGTACTTTGAGCAGCTCATCGACGCGATGAAGGAAAAGCGCGGCGTCAAGCTCGACATCGAGCTTACCGCAGCCGACCTCAAGGAACTCGCCGAGCAGTTCAAGGCTGAGTACAAGCAGCAGATCGGCGAGGACTTCCCCTCCGACCCCAAGACCCAGCTGTACGAAGCCATTCGCGCCGTGTTCCGCTCCTGGGACAACCCGCGCGCGAACGTCTATCGCCGCGACAACGACATCCCCTATTCCTGGGGCACTGCCGTCAACGTCATGCCGATGGTCTTCGGCAACCTGAACGACAACTCCGGTACCGGCGTTGCCTTCACCCGTGACCCTGCCACCGGCGAGAAGAAGCTCATGGGCGAGTTCCTGACCAACGCTCAGGGCGAGGACGTCGTCGCCGGCGTCCGCACCCCGATGCCCATCTCCCAGATGGAAGAGAAGTTCCCCCAGGCTTACGCCGACTTCGTCAAGGTCTGCGACCTGCTCGAGGATCACTACCGCGACATGCAGGACATGGAGTTCACCGTCGAGAACGGCAAGCTCTATATGCTCCAGTGCCGCAGCGGTAAGCGCACCGCGCAGGCTGCTCTCAAGATCGCCTGCGACCTCGTGGACGAGGGCATGATCGACGAGAAGAAGGCCGTCTCCATGATCGACCCGCGCAACCTCGACACCCTGCTCCATCCCCAGTTCGATGCGGCTGTCCTCAAGAAGGCTCCCGCCATCGCCAAGGCTCTGCCCGCCTCCCCCGGCGCCGCCTGCGGCAAGATCGTCTTCTCCGCTGAGGATGCCAAAGAGTGGAAGGAGCGCGGCGAGAAGGTCGTTCTCGTCCGTCTCGAGACCTCTCCGGAGGATATCGAGGGCATGAAGGCCTCCCAGGGCATCCTGACCGTCCGCGGCGGTATGACCTCCCACGCGGCTGTCGTCGCGCGCGGCATGGGCAAGTGCTGCGTCTCCGGATGCGGCGAGATCAACATGGACGAGGAGAACAAGAAGTTCGAGCTCGCCGGCAAGACCTATCACGAGGGCGACTTCATCTCCATCGATGGTTCCACCGGTAACATCTACGACGGCATCATCCCCACGGTCGACGCCACCATCGGCGGCGAGTTCGGCCGCGTCATGGCTTGGGCCGACAAGTATCGCCGCCTGGGCGTCCGCACGAACGCCGATAACCCGCACGACACCGAGCAGGCCGTGAAGTTCGGCGCTGAGGGCATCGGCCTCTGCCGCACCGAGCACATGTTCTTCGAGGCTGACCGTATTCCCGCCATCCGCGAGATGATCTGCTCCGACACCGTCGAGCAGCGCGAGAAGGCGCTCGCTAAGCTCGAGCCGATGCAGCAGGGCGACTTTGAAGCCATGTATATCGCGCTCGAGGGCCGTCCGATGACCGTTCGTTTCCTCGATCCCCCGCTGCACGAGTTCGTTCCCACCGAGGAAGCTGACATCGAGCAGCTCGCCAAGGACATGGGCAAGAGCGTTCAGGACATCAAGAACATCATCGCCTCCCTGCACGAGTTCAACCCCATGATGGGCCACCGCGGCTGCCGTCTGGCCGTTACGTTCCCCGAGATCGCTGCCATGCAGACCCGTGCGGTCATCAAGGCTGCGCTGAACGTCAACGCCGCACATCCCGACTGGAACATCATCCCCGAGATCATGATCCCGCTCGTCGGCGAGGTCAAGGAGCTCAAGTACGTCAAGGACGTCGTCGTCGAGGTCGCTGACAAGCTGATCGCCGAGGCCGGCAGCTCTATGAAGTACAAGGTCGGCACCATGATCGAGATCCCGCGCGCCGCTCTGACCGCGGACGAGATCGCCAAGGAAGCGGACTTCTTCTCCTTCGGCACGAACGACTTGACCCAGATGACCTTCGGCTTCAGCCGTGACGATGCCGGCAAGTTCCTCGGCGCGTACTACGACAAGAAGATCTACGAGAGCGATCCGTTCGCCCGTCTCGATCAGACCGGCGTCGGCAAGCTCGTCTCCATGGCCGCCAAGATGGGCCGCGAGACCAACCCGCACATCCACCTCGGCATCTGCGGCGAGCACGGCGGCGATCCCACGTCCGTCGAGTTCTGCCACAAGGTCGGCCTGGACTATGTCTCCTGCAGCCCGTTCCGTGTCCCCATCGCCCGCCTCGCCGCCGCGCAGGCTGCCATCAAGGAAGGCTAAGCGGAATTTCCGGCAAGAAAGAAATCCGATACAAATGCACCCCCGATTCTCATGAATCGGGGGTGCGTTCTATGTAACACCTGTTGAATCATTTGCAGACCGCATGGGCCGAACACGGATGACAAATGTGCTCTTTCTGAAATTATTCCATGTAGAACTTGCAATTTTAAGTAAGATGTAATATCATATAAAAATATAGACAAAAGATGCGCAGGATGCTGGTTTTAGAGGCCGTCCTGTATATCTAAATTGATTAGGAGGCACATCCATGAACTACAGTGCGCTGATCCAAAACAGAAAATCTGTCCGCGAGTTTGCGGATAAGAAGGTGTCCGCTGCTGCGCTTGCGGAAATTGAAGCTTATTATCAGAAGTCCTGCCAGCGTCTGGTCCCTGAGCTGGAGACAAAGCTGTGCGTTTTCGGTCAGGAAGCCCGGGAGGCCCTGGAGGGCGCCGCTGGTTATGAGAGTTTCCTGATTGGCGCACCCAACTATCTGGTCCTGCTGTCCGCCAAGGGCGAACTGGCAGGTGAGAACGCCGGCTACATGATGGAGGACCTAGTCCTGAAGCTGACCGACATGGATCTGGGCTGCTGCTGGCTCACTTTCACCGACAGTGAGAAGGTCAAGGATTCCCTGAAAATCGACTCCGCCTTGGATGTGGCTGCCATCGTGGCTTTCGGCCAGGGCGTCAAGACCACCAAGCGCCTGCGCGTGAACATTTTGAGCATGTCCAATGTGGATGTCAGCGCTAAGCGTCAGTACTTCGCCCCCAAGCACGGTCTCCACGACATGGTGTTCATGGATACCTGGGGCAACACTCAGGGCGTTGACGAGTACATCGGCTTCTATGACGACATGCTGTGGGAGGCTCTTTACGCGGCGACCCTGTCTCCCAGCTATCTGAACAGACAGCCCTATGGCTTCATCATCCATGAGGGCCAGATCACTCTGGTGAAGGCGCCGGACAGCTACACTGACGAGATCGATGCCAAGCTGGGCCTGGGCATCGTGCTGCTGCACTTCTCCAGCACCGCTTCTCAGTGGGCCGGAAAGATCAAATGGAGTTTCGGCGCGGATGCCGCAAAGCTCCAGCTTCCGGAGGGCTATGAGGCTGTTGCGTCCTGCAAGCTGTAACAGACCCCGCAATGCAACAAAGAGGCCCTGGAGAGGATTTTGCCCTCCAGGGCTTTTCTGCTCCCGTGTACCCGAAGCCAAAACAAATGAACAGAAATTCAGAAGGAGCTACCCATGATTTCTCAGGAGATTCATTACGCCGGTGTCAATGACCACGCCATCGACCTGTTTGAGAGCCAGTACCGCGTTCCCAACGGTATGGCCTACAATTCCTATGTGATCACCGATGAAAAAAACGCCGTCATCGACTCGGTGGATGCCCATTTTACCCAGGCGTGGCTGGACAACATTCGGGGTGTGCTGGAGGGGAAGGCCCCCGATTATATCGTCGTTCAGCACATGGAGCCGGATCACTCCGGCAGCCTGCTCCGGTTCCTGGAGACCTATCCCACCGCGCAGGTAGTGGCTTCCTCCAAGGCTTTTGCGATGATCAAGAATTTCTTCCATACGGACCTTGCGGAGCGGCAAATAACTGTGGGAGAGGGCGATACCCTGTCCCTCGGCCGGCACACCCTGCGCTTTATCACTGCCCCTATGGTTCACTGGCCCGAGGTCATCATGACTTACGACAGTACGGACAAGGTGCTGTTCTCCGCCGACGCCTTCGGAAAGTTCGGCGCTCAGGACGCGGCAGAGGATTGGGATGACGAGGCCCGGCGCTATTACATCGGCATTGTCGGCAAATACGGCGGACAGGTGCAGACGGTTCTGAAAAAGGCAGCGGCGCTGGATATCCAGACCATCTGCCCGCTGCACGGACCGGTACTGAGCGAAAATCTGGGCCATTATGTGGACCTCTACAACAAGTGGTCCTCTTATACCCCGGAGGAGGATGGCATTCTCATCGCCTACACCTCTGTCTACGGGAATACCAAAAAAGCCGTGGAACAGCTTGCGGAGACGTTGAAGACCGCCGGACAGACAGTGGTCGTCCGGGACCTGGCCCGCAGCGATATGTCTGAAGCGGTGGCTGACGCCTTCCGGTACAGCCGGCTGGTTCTGGCAACCACCACTTACAACAATGATATTTTCCCGTTTATGCGGGAGTTCATTGAACACCTGACTGCCCGGGGCTTCTGTAACCGCACGGTGGGCGTCGTGGAAAATGGCAGCTGGGCGCCCTCTGCCGCCCGGGTCATCAAGGGCCTGCTGGAAAAGAGCAAGAACTTGACCCAGCTGGAGCCGGTGGTGACCCTCCGCTCCGCCTTGAGCGAGGAGAGTGCCAAGCAGCTGAAACAGCTGGCAAAGGCGCTGTGCGGCGAGAGCTGTGCGGCCGGGGACGCGTCCTGCGGCAAAAAGAAGTTTGTCTGCAAGATCTGCGGCTATGTGTATGAGGGCGACGCCCTTCCGGCAGATTTTATCTGCCCTATCTGCAAACGCGGAGCCGAAGATTTTGAAGAGAGCAAGTGAAACAGGAGGAAATCATCATGAGCGATACCAAGTTTTACATCTGTGAGCATTGTGGAAACATCGTCGGCAAGATTCACGACGCAGGTGTTCCTCTGATGTGCTGCGGCCAGAAAATGAAGGAACTGGTCCCTGGCACTGTGGAGGCCAGCACGGAAAAGCATATCCCTGTGGCCGCTGTGGAGGGCAATCTTGTCAAAGTTTCCGTGGGTGCTGTCGAGCATCCGATGACCGAAGAGCACCTCATCCAGTGGGTCTATCTGCAGACCACTTCCGGCGGTCAGCGCAAGGTTCTGACTCCCGGTGCGGCTCCTACGGTTTCTTTTTCTCTGACCGATGATGACAAGCCTGTGGCGGTCTATGCCTACTGCAACCTCCACGGCCTTTGGATGGCAGAGATCTGAAACAACGTTTCATGATTCAGTAAAATTCCACATTTTAAATTTAAAGGAGTGTTTTGTTATGAAGTATGTATGCGATTTGTGCGGCTGGGTTTACGATGAGGCTGTCGGCGATCCCGATCACGGCATTGCCCCCGGCACCAAGTTTGCCGATCTGCCCGAAGATTTTGAGTGTCCCCTGTGCGGCGCCGGCAAGGACCAGTTCTCTGCCGAGTAAATTGCCGGGAAGCGGTGAAATCCCTGGTACATCAGAAAATGGCTCTGCTTTTGACTATCAGGTAAAGCGGCTCTGGAATCCAGTTGATTTCCTCGCAATATCCATAGCCGCTCAGGCTGCGATCAAGGACATGCAGTAAGCAAATCGCTTTCGGCATAGGCTTTTATTGAATCAAACAAGCGCCCAGCCATTCGGCTGGGCGCTTGTACTTTGTAAAAAGATGTGGTAGGATGTGGACCAATCAGATGTTGGATGGGAAAGGGGAGAGTGCATGGAGATCAGACCCTTGGACAGGGAGATATATGCGGGCAAAACATTTACGGCTTGCTACCGCACGAATGGCTATTATGAGATCCGCCCGTCCGAGACGGGCTTTCAGATGGACTATGTGCCCTTTGCGGAGCCGACTGAGAGATCGTTCGACGATGTATTCTTCGGCGAATGGCTCGAAGACCCGATCGCCTTCGGCGCGTTCGAGGGCGAAAAACTGATCGGATATGTCGAGGGCTCGATGGAGGGCTGGAATAACCGCTTCCGCATCAGCAACATCTGCGTGCTGGACTTTTCCGAGCGCAGCAGGGGCGTCGGCACGGCACTGATGAAGCCCATAGAGCGAGCAGCGGAGGACGCCGGGGCGCGCATGCTGATTTTAGAGACGCAGTCGTGCAATGAAAACGCCATCGCGTTTTATAAAAAGAACGGTTTCGAAATCGTCGGTTTCGACCTGTACGCCTACTCCAACGACGATCCTGAGCGGCACGAGGTGCGGATCGAAATGGGGAAGAAGCTGCACTGAGCGCCGGTTTTGCATCTTAAAAGCATTTTTCAAAGGAGAACACAGCCATGCTGTTACTGCTTCAGATCATTTTATGTTGTCTTCTGTATCTCGCGCTGGTCAAATGCGCGGTGCGAGACAGCGGGCGCAACTGCCTCTATTTTTACCCGGACGCGTATCTCGACGAGGCGCAGAAGCGCGGCATCGCCGACAAGACTGAGGAGCTGCGCAAGGGCAAGCGCTTTATGACGTTCTTCTGCCTTGTAATCTTCGTCGTGCTGATCGCGGTCATCGCCGGATGGAACGGCGTGAAGGACTTCCATACCGCCTGCTTTGAAGCCTACCTTTTCCTCGTGGTGATGAACTGGTTCGACGGCCTCGTCATCGACCTGCTGTGGGTCGGCCACAGCAAGATCTGGCGTATCGAGGGCATGGAGAGCGTTCCCTACGTGAAGCCGTGGCGGACGGTCGTCATCAAGCGAAGCGCGGCCATGATGCTGTACCTGCTTGTCGCGGCCGCGGTCGGCGGGATTGTCGTGCTGATCGGCAAAATCTGAACACCGGAAGAAAAAGGTTCCCAAGCCATTGGCTTGGGAACCTTTTTCGCATCGCCGCGCGATGCAGAGGATCAAAGGAGAGGTTCATAAAGAAGTTTGGAAGAGATCGTTTCAGATACGGCTGCGGATCTCCGCACCCATGGCCTTGCAGCCGACGAGTTGGCAGTTTTCCTGCATGATGTCGCCGCAGCGGAAGCCCGAGCGCAGCGTTTTATCCACCGCGCGCTCGATGGCGTTGGCCTCGGCGGCCATGTCGAAGCTGTAGCGCAGCATCATCGCGGCGGCCAGGATCGTGCCGATGGGGTTCGCCTTGTCCTGCCCCGCGATGTCGGGCGCGGAGCCGTGGATGGGCTCGTAGAGCCCGTTCGTGCCGTCGCCCATGCTGGAGGACGGGATCATGCCGATCGAGCCAGTGATCTGACTCGCCTCGTCGGAGAGAATGTCGCCAAAGAGGTTTTCGGTCACGATGACGTCGAACTGGCTCGGGTCGCGCACGAGCTGCATCGCCGCGTTGTCGACATACATGTGGCGAAGCTCGACGTCGGGATAGTCTTTTGCGACCTCCGTGACCGTTTTGCGCCAGAGGCGCGAGGTGTCGAGCACGTTGGCCTTGTCGATGGAGGTGACGCGCTTGCGGCGCTTGCGCGCGGTCTCGAACGCGACGCGCGCGACACGCTTGATCTCGTGCTCAGAGTAGGCCATGATGTCGGTGGCCTTCTGCTCGCCGTTCGCCTCTTCCGTGCGGTGCTCGCCGAAGTACACGCCGCCGATGAGTTCGCGCACGACGATGAAGTCGATGCCGTTTGCCGCGATGTCGGCGCGCAGCGGGCAGGCGGCGGAGAGCTCGGAGAACATCTTGGCGGGGCGCACATTTGTATAGAGACCCATGCCCTCGCGCAGCTTGAGCAGACCGCGCTCGGGACGGTTGGCGGCGGGCTGATTGTCCCACTTCGGGCCGCCGACCGCACCGAGCAGCACGCTGTCCGCGTTGCGGCAGGTCGCTAAACTCGAATCCGGCAGCGGCACGCCGAATTTATCGATGGCGTTGCCGCCCATCGGCGCGTCGACGTAGGTGAAGGTGTGGCCAAACTTCGCGGCCACGGCGTCTAAAATGCCCATGGCCTCGGTGACGATCTCGGGGCCGATGCCGTCGCCCTTGATGATGGCAATGGTCTTGTTCATTTCGCCGCCTCCTTTGCCTTGAGCGAGGCCATCAGGCCGCCGCGCGCGATCATGTCCTTGATAAACGGCGGGAAGGGCTCGGCCTGATACGTTGTGCCCTTTGTCACGTCTGTGATGACGCCGGTGTCGAAGTCGACCGTCACCTCGTCGCCGTTTTCGATCTCCGCGCTCGCGGCGGGACACTCCAAAATGGCGAGGCCGATGTTGATAGCGTTGCGGTAGAAGATGCGGGCGAAATTCGCCGCGATGACGCAGGAGATGCCGCTCGCCTTGATGGCGACGGGCGCGTGCTCGCGCGACGAGCCGCAGCCGAAGTTTACGCCCGCAACCATGATGTCGCCGTCTTTGACGCGGTGGATGAAGTCCTTGTCGATGTCCTCCATGCAGTGGGAGGCGAGCTCCTTGTGGCTCTGGGTGTTCAGATAGCGCGCGGGGATGATGACGTCCGTATCGACGTGATCCCCATACTTATGGACAATGCCGTGTGCATTCATTTGTTCATGACCTCCTCCGGATGAGAAATGTGGCCGGTAATACCAGACGCCGCGGCGACCGCCGGGGAGGCGAGGTAGACCTCGCTGTCGACGTGGCCCATGCGGCCGACAAAGTTGCGGTTGGTGGTGGAAACGCAGCGCTCGCCGGCGGCGAGGATGCCCATGTAGCCGCCGAGGCACGGCCCGCACGTGGGCGTGGAGACGATGCAGCCTGCGTCGAGGAAAATGTCGGTGTAGCCCTCGTGCATGCAGGCGCGGTAGACTGCCTGCGTGGCGGGGATGACGATGCCGCGGACGTTCGGGGCCAGGTGATGGCCCTTCAGGATCGCGGCGGCAGCGGCCATGTCGGGGAGCTGGCCGTTCGTGCACGAGCCGATGACGATCTGGTCGATGGCGATGTCGCTGCCCTCGTGCGCGCTGTGCGCATTTTCGGGCAGGTGCGGCCAGGCGACCGTGCAGTCGACTTTGCCGAGGTCAATGTCGATAACGCGCTCATATTCTGCGTCGGGATCGGCCTCGAACGCTGTCCAGGGGCGGCCCACGCGGCCCTCAACATAGGCGCGCGTCACGTCGTCGACGGGGAAGATGCCGTTTTTGCCGCCCGCCTCGATGGCCATGTTGCAGATCGTCAGGCGGTCATAGATCGTGAGGTTCTTGACGCCCTCGCCTGCAAATTCAATGGACTGGTAGCGCGCGCCGTCCACACCGATCATGCCGATGAGCGTCAGGATGACATCCTTGCCGGAGACGAACGGACAGAGCTTGCCGGTGAGATTCACCTTGATGGCGGACGGGACCTTGAACCACGTCTCGCCCGCGGCCATGGCCGCACCCATGTCGGTCGAGCCGACGCCGGTGGAGAACGCGCCGAGCGCGCCGTAGGTGCAGGTGTGCGAGTCCGCACCGATGACGGCCTCGCCCGGGGCGACGAGTCCCTGCTCGGGCAGCAGCGCGTGCTCGATGCCCATCGTGCCGACATCGTAGAAGTGGTCGATGTCGAAGCGGCGGGCAAAGGT
The DNA here is from genome assembly GCF_000765235.1 of Oscillibacter sp. ER4. Taxonomy (GTDB): domain Bacteria; phylum Bacillota; class Clostridia; order Oscillospirales; family Oscillospiraceae; genus Hominicoprocola; species Hominicoprocola fusiformis. The sequence continues at coordinate 18,611 of NZ_JPJG01000062.1, forward strand.
GCGGCACTGCTTGCACTGCGTGGCGGACTTGATGTCCTTGTTCGGTGCGAAGTGGTCCATCACCATCGCGATGCGGCTCTTGTCGAAGACCTTTTCAAAGCCCGCGGACTCAAACTCGTTGATGGCCACGGGGGTCGTGATGTCGTTGCCGAGGACGAGGTCGAGCTTTGCCTGGATGAGCTGGCCCGCGCGCACGCTCTCAAGTCCTGCGTGCTTGGCGAGAATTTTCTGCGTCATTGTCATGCCCATGTCGCGTTTCTCCTTTCAGTTGCCGGATTCCATAATCTTGTTGATGCCGTTGACGTAGGCGCGGATCGACGATTCGATGATATCGGTCGAGAGGCCCGAGCCGGTGTACGAGCGCCCGTCGGGGCCGGAGACCTTGACCACGGCCTCGCCGATGGCGTCCTCGCCGTCCGTGACGGCGTTCAGGCTGAAGCTCTCGAGCTTCACGTCCATTTGGAGCATGCGGTTGATGGCCTTGAACGAGGCGTCCAGCGGGCCTGTGCCGATGGCGACATCTTCGACCTGCTCGTCGCCGCGCTGGAGCTTGATGCACGAGATGTTCGGCACGCCGTGGCCCGTGTTGACCACATGACTCACGAGCTGGCAGCTGCCCTGCACCGCGGCCTGGCGGTGGAGCACGAGCGCCTCAATGTCGCTGCTCGTGATGTTCTTTTTCTTGTCGGCGAGATCCTTGAAGCGGGTGAACACACTTTCAAGCTCCTCGTCGCTCAATTCGTAGCCCATGGATTCGAGCTTTTCACGCAGCGCGTGCTTGCCGGAGTGCTTGCCGAGCACCATCGTGTTCTGCGGGATGCCGACGTCGGTGGAGTTCATGATCTCGTATGTTCTTGCATTGGCAATGACGCCGTGCTGATGGATGCCCGACTCGTGCGCGAAGGCGTTCGCGCCGACGATGGCCTTGCTCGGCGGGATGGGCACGCCCGTGATGTTGCTCAGCAGCTTGCTCGAGCGGTAGATCTGCTTGGTGTTCACGCCGGTCTCGGCGTCGTAGAAGTCCTTTCTCGTGCGCAGCGCCATGACGATCTCTTCAAGGCTCGCGTTGCCCGCGCGCTCGCCGATGCCGTTGACCGTGCATTCGACCTGCGTCGCGCCCGCGCGGACGCATTCGAGCGAATTCGCCACCGCCATGCCGAGGTCGTTGTGGCAGTGGACGGAGATGTCGACGTGCTCGACGCCCTCGATGTTTTCACGCAGGTAGGTGATGAGGTTATACATCTCCTGCGGCGTGGAGTAGCCGACGGTGTCGGGCACATTCAGTGTCGTCGCGCCCGCGGCGACGGCAGTGGAGTAGCAATGGGCCAGAAATGCCCAGTCGGAGCGGGAGGCGTCCTCGGCGGAAAACTCGATGTCATCGCAATAGCTCTTGGCGTAGGCGACCATCTCGCGGATGCGGTCGATGACCTGCTCGCGCGTCATCTTGAGCTTGTACTCCATGTGGATGTCGCTCGTCGCAAGGAAGACATGGATGCGGGGGTGGTTGGCCTCCTTCACGGCGTCCCACGCCGCGTCGATATCGCCCTTGGCGCAGCGCGCGAGCGAGGCGAGCGTGCAGTTCGTCACCGCGGCGGCGATGGCCTGCACGCTCTTGTGGTCCATGGGAGACGCGATGGCGAAGCCCGCCTCGATCACGTCGACGCCCAGCTTTTCAAGCTGGCGGGCCATTTCGATTTTTTCCGTCAGATTCATGCTGCAGCCGGGGGACTGCTCGCCGTCTCTCAGGGTCGTGTCAAAAATTTTAATGCGTTTCATGGGGTGTTCCTCCTGCTCTTTTTTCTCTCGCATAGCAACAAAAAAAGCCTCCGTCTCTTCCCTTGAAGAGACGAAAGCTCAAAACTTCCGCGGTACCACTCTTGTTGGCATAAAATATGCCCGCTTTCTGCATCGGCTTAAAATCAAGCGAATGCGCCTCGTTGGTAACGGTGAGGAGATCCGGCTGCGCCTAAACGAAAATCGTCTCAGCGGAGCTACTCAGGGGCCAGTGACATCATCCCGCTCTGCATTGCCTCGCAGCGACCGGCAACTCTCTGAAGCGTCTGTAGGACGAATTTTTCCCCGTCACGGTATTTGTGAACTATGAGATTTAATGATGCCACTATAATCGCCCGCCCCCGCTTTGTCAAGCAGGGAAAAAGAAATTTGCACTTTTGACAAAAAACCGCGCGGCGGAAAAACATATTTTGCGCACGTTGAACGGAGAAAAAGGCGGGAGAGCAAAAGAAAAGGGAACGCGCAAGCGTTCCCTTTTTTGCCAAAATTTCTTACCTGCCGCCGAAGATCAGGCTGCCGAGCCCCGTGGAGGTCAAAAACAGAATGAGCATGACAACGGGCACGACATACTTCATCATCACGCTGTAGAGCTTGGCGCGGCCGAAGTGTTCGCCGTTTTTCTCGACCTCGGCAATAATCCATTTCGGACCCACGACCCAGCCGACCAAAATGCTCGTGAGCAGGCTGATAAACGGCATCAGGAAGCTGTTGCTGATGTAGTCCATCACGTCGAGCAGCTGCGCGGCCGAGCCGTTGGGCAGCGGAAGCTCGAAGTAGAGCGCGTTGTAGCCAAGGCAGATGAGCACGGCGGTGACGAGCGAGTAGACGCCCACGGCGGCGCACATCTCCCTGCGCGACTTGTGGAAAATCTCCATGCAGTTGGCGACGAGCGTCTCCATGACGGACACGCAGCTCGTCAGCGCGGCGAAGCCGAGCGCGAGGAAGAACACCGCGCCGATGACGCGGCCCACGCCGCCCATCGCGGCGAAGACCTTCGGCAGGCTGATGAACGTCAGGCTCGGGCCGCTGGCCATGCCGTCGGTGCCGAGAAAGACATAGACGGCGGGGATGATCATGAGGCCCGCGAGGAACGCGACGCCCGTGTCGAAAATTTCGATCTGGTTGTTGGCCTTGTTGAGGTCGACGTCGTCCTTGACGTAGCTGCCGTAGGTGATCATGATGCCCATGCTGACACTGAGCGAGAAGAAGAGCTGACTCATCGCGTCGAGCGCGATGTTCAAAAAGCGCTGGACGGTCAGGCACGTGAAGTCGGGCTTAATGTAGACGAGCAATCCTTCAATACCCGTGCGCGTCATGCCGCTCTCGTCGGTGTAAGAGAGCGTGAGCGAGAAGATGGCGATGCCGATGATGAGAAGGAGCAGACCCGGCATGATGTAGCGGGAGTATTTTTCAATGCCCTTTTCAACGCCGCAGTACACGACCCACGCCGTCAGCACCAAAAAGATCAGCATGAAGACGATGGGCGAGACGGGGGAGGTGATGAACGAGGTGAAGAACCCGTCCTGCGCGGCGGCATCGCCGCTTGAGACGAGGTAGAGGGTAAAATACTTCGTGATCCAGCCGCCGATGACGGAGTAATACGTCATGATGAGCGTGGGGACGAGGAAGGTGAGGTAACCCAAAAACTTCCACTTCTTGTTGAGTGTTGCAAAGGCATTGAGGGCGTTCTGCTTCGTGCGGCGGCCAATGGCTACGTCAGTCGTCAGCAGGGTGAAGCCGAATGTCAGCACCAGTACCAGATAGACGAGCAGGAACAGTCCGCCGCCGTCCTTGGCACAGAGATAGGGGAAGCGCCAGATATTGCCGACGCCCACCGCGCTGCCCGCCGCAGCCAGCACAAAGCCGAGCGAACCGCTGAAACTACTGCTTTTTTTCATGTTCGATTCTCTCTTTTCTTTCATGTAAATGGAATGATTAATGCCCCATTATAGCAGAAGAAACCGAATTGGCAAGAGGAAAAGCACTGAAAATGCAGGAATTCTTGCGAAAATGTGAAAAAATATCTCACCAGCGGCTTGCTGATGAGATATTTTATTCATGGCAGGATTAGATTTTGTCATGGCCGGCGGCTTCGTCGGTGAAGACGGCCTCGAATTCCTCAGCGCTCATCGTCTCGTGCGCAAGCAGGAATTCCGCCACGGCGATGAGGTGCTTCTGATCGCGCGAGAGGATGTCCTCGCAGCGCTCGTAGGCAGCGTCGACGATGGACTTGACCTCCTCGTCGATCTGTGCGGCGACCTGCTCGGAATACGGCTTGGCCTGCGCCATCGAGCGGCCGATGAAAATTTCATCGTGGCCGGATTCAAACGAGATCGAGCCAAGCCTGTCGCTCATGCCGTACACCGAGACCATCTTGCGCGCGATCTGCGAGGCGCGCTGGATGTCGTTCGACGCGCCGGTCGAAATGTCGCCGAGCATCAGCTTCTCCGCCACGCGTCCGCCGAGCAGCGAGACGATCTGCTCTTCCATATAGCGCTTGGACTGGTACGAGCGGTCCTCCGTGGGCAGCGAGATCGTCATGCCGCCCGCGCCGCCGCGCGGAACGATCGTGATCTGGTGCACAGGGTCGTGCGTCGGCAGCGCGTGCATCACGATGGCGTGACCGGCCTCGTGATAGGCGGTCAGCTTGCGCTCGTGCTCGCTGACGACGCGGCTCTTCTTCTCGGGACCTGCGATGACCTTGATCTCCGCCTCGGAGAAGTCGGACATCGTGATGAGCTTGCTGCCGCGGCGCGCGGCGAGCAGCGCCGCCTCGTTCGAGAGGTTCTCGAGGTCCGCGCCCGTGAAGCCGGGCGTTCCCTTGGCGACGGTGGAGAGGTCCACATCCTCGGCAAGGGGCTTATTCTTGACGTGGATCTTTAAAATTTCCTCGCGGCCGCGGATGTCGGGAAGCCCCACGTAGACCTGACGGTCGAAGCGGCCCGGGCGCAGCAGCGCGGGGTCGAGGATGTCGGCGCGGTTCGTCGCCGCCATGACGACGACGCCCTGATTCGTACCGAAGCCGTCCATTTCAACGAGCAGCTGGTTGAGCGTCTGCTCGCGCTCGTCGTGGCCGCCGCCGAGGCCCGTGCCGCGCTGACGGCCCACGGCGTCGATCTCGTCGATGAAGATGATCGCGGGGGCGACCTTTTTCGCCTGTTCGAAGAGGTCGCGCACGCGGCTCGCGCCGACGCCGACATACATTTCGACAAAATCAGAGCCGGAGATCGACAAAAACTGCACGCCCGCCTCGCCCGCGACCGCGCGGGCTAGCAGCGTCTTGCCCGTGCCCGGAGGGCCGACAAGCAGCACACCCTTGGGGATGCGCGCGCCGAGGTCGATGAACTTGCCCGGCGCTTTCAAAAAGTCGACGATCTCCTGCAATTCCTCTTTTTCCTCATCCGCACCGGCGACGTCAGAGAACGTCGTGGGGCGCTTGTTGTCTCCGCCGGTCTTGAACGACGCCGTGCCGAACTTCGCCATGCGGTCGCCGCCGCCTCCGCCCGCGGAGCGGACGGAGAGGAAGTACCAGATGGCGAAAATGCCGAGCACCGCTAAAATATAAGGCGCGAACATCGCGACATAGTTGATCGAGTGGTCGGCGGTGAAGTCGTAGTCCTCGATGATGCCGTCGGCCTTCTGCTGCTCGATGAGCTCGCCTAAGTCGTCATAGAAGAGCGTCACGCTGAAAAGGTCCTTTTTGAGCTCCGTTTTGCCGTCGATGGGCTCGCGCAGCTTCATGCGCAGCGTGGTGTCCGTCACCGTGAAGGCCGAGACCTGCTCGGATTCGAACAGCTCGCGTACCTCGGCATACGACGGTTCGGCCTCCACCGGCTTGTTCATAAAGCCGTAGACGCCGACAAGCACCAGCAGCACCAGCAGATACGGCAAAAGATTGGGACGCTTGGTCTGTTGAGTCAATGGGATATCCTCCTTGCACTGCAAAGATAAAAGCCTCGCAGAGTTTCTGCCCGCAAGGGGCACGCGACATCCGTAGAGCAGCAGAGCTGCTAACGGCTGTCCAGACGCCCGCAGGCGTGAAAAAATGTGAGATCGTTATTTCCGACGACAAGTGCGTCGGAAATAACACCGCTCGCTCCGCAAACGTGCGAGCGATAGCGAGTGCGCTGCAGCGGAGTGCAGCCTTCTCAAAAAACAGCGTTTGCTGTTTTTTGAATCAGTTGGCGTAAACCTCGGGCTTGAGCACGCCGATGTACGGCATATTGCGGTACTTCTGGGCGTAGTCGAGGCCGTAGCCGACGACGAATTCGTCGGGCACTTCGAAGCCTGCGAGGTCGGCGGCGATGGGCTTGGTGCGGCGGGCGGGCTTGTCGAGCAGCGTCACGACGGTCACGCTGGAAGCGCCCTTGGTCATAAAGTAATTCTTGAGGAAGTAGAGCGTGTTGCCGGAGTCGAGAATGTCCTCGATGACGACGATATCGCGGCCCGTGATGTCCTGCTGGAGATCGCGCGTGATCTGCACGACGCCGGACGAGGTCGTCGCGTTCTGATAGGACGAGACGGCGATGAATTCAATGTCGCTCTTGAGCTGGCAGGCGCGCACGATGTCGGCCATGAAGATAAAAGAACCCTTCAGCACGCCGAGAAACAGGGGATTTTTGCCCTTGAGGCGCTCGTAGAGCTCGTCGCCCATCTCCTGCACGCGCGTTTTGAGCTGCTCTTCGGAATACAGTACCTTCAGGATGTCCTGATCCATATTGCTCTTAGCCATAGCTTTTTTCTCCACTTTCTTTTTATTCGTATTTGTTGTATCTGATGCGGCATTCCGCCGCAGGTCGCACAAATTGGCGTTATCGGGGGACGACGCGCACGAAGCACGCCATGTTCCCGCCTTTCGGCAGGAAAGTGACGTCCGTCCCCAGCCGCCACACGGCGGCAAGCCGGCCGCCCACATAAAGGGCGGGGAGCGCGTCGCGCTCGGTGAGGGAGAGCTTTCGGTCGACGCACAGCCGCTTGACGCTGCGCGCGCCGTTCGCGCCTTGTAGCATTAAGCGCGCGTTCAGGTCGCACGGGGCGACGGTGATGATCTCACCGTCTTCCGGCACGCGGAGCGAAATGCCCTCGCCGTCGGGCTTATGCAGCAGCGTCAGCTCGAAATTGCCCCATGGGAGGGGAACGTTTTCCACAAGCGCCGCCTTTGGCAGCGCGGCGGGGGAGAACGCCATCGTCAGCGCGCCGTCCGCGATGCGGACAAGCGCGCCCTGCGGCAGCGTATAGCGCCGCTCGGCGCTGCCGCCTCTCTGCGCAAGGGCGCAGATCGCGTCGAGCTGCTTGCGCCCGATGTCCTTGCGCCCGAGGCCGAGCGCGTCGGCCAAGTGCAGCAGGATACGTGGCTGCACGACTTCATCGGCGGCAAGAAAGCAGTCCAGCGACAGCGAAATACCACCGTCCTGCGCTTTTGCATGGGAAAGTGCGGCTTCCGCCGCCTGCTCAAGCGCATCGTCGAGCGCAGTCAATGAACGCGCCGTTGTGGCGATATGCTGAGGCGCGCGGGGATTGAGCTCCCTGAGCCGCGGCAGAATTTCAAGCCGCAGGTAGTTCCGTGCGGCGGCGTGCGGGTCCGCGTTCGTGTGATCCTCGACATGCGGGATGTTGTGAGCGCGCGCATAGGTGACGAGCTCTTCTCGCGTCTGCTCCAAAAACGGGCGGACAATGTCGCCCTGCTTGGGCCGCATACCACACAGGCCGCGCAGATCCGCCCCGCGGACGAAGTTTAAGAGCACCGTTTCCGCGTTGTCGTCCGCATGGTGTGCCAGCGCGATCTGGGCGCCGAGCATTTGCGCTGTTTCACGGAGAAAGGCGTAGCGCAGGTCGCGCGCCGCTTCTTCTTCCGATTTGCCGGTTGCGCGCGCGTAGGCGCGCACGTCACCGGTGCCCAGATAGAATGGAATGTCCTCTTTTTCGCACCACGCGCGGACGAAGTCTTCGTCACGCGCAGCCTCTTCGCCACGAAGCTGGTGGTTGAAGTGCGCACAGGAGACGTCATACCCCTCCCCGCGCAGAAAATGCAGTAAACACATCGAGTCCAAACCACCGGACACGGCGGCGAGCACGGGCCGGTTCTTGTCGAGATAGCGCGCGCAGAGTGCTTCCGCGCGCGGCAGCTCAGTCCTCTTCATGCCGGTAGTCGAGCGACGAGAACGTCGTATACTGCGGCGACCAGGCGAGCTCGACCTTGCCGGTTTCGCCGTGGCGGTTCTTGGCGATGATGCACTCGGCGATGTTGCGCTTTTCCGAGTCCTCGTTGTAATAATCGTCGCGGTACAGGAACATGACGATATCCGCGTCCTGCTCGATGGCACCCGATTCACGAAGGTCGGAGAGCATGGGGCGCTTATCCTCGCGCTTTTCGTTCGCACGCGAGAGCTGGGAGAGGCACAGCACGGGGACTTGCAGCTCCTTTGCCATGATCTTGAGCATACGGGAAATATCGCTGACCACCTGCTGGCGGCTCTCGCCGCTGTAGCCCTTCGTGCCGGAGGACGCCATCAGCTGCAAGTAGTCGATGACGACGAGCCCTAAATTGTCGATGCGGCGGCACTTGGCGTTCATGTCCGCAACGGTGAGCAGCGGATTGTCGTCAATGAGAATGTCAAGCCCCGAGAGGACAGATGCGGCGTTTGCGATGTTGACCCAGTCCTGCTCACGCAGGTTGCCCGTCACGAGACGCTGGTTCTCGACCGTCGCCTGATTCGATAAGATACGCGTCACGAGCTGCTCGCGCGACATTTCGAGCGAGAACACGGCCACTGCCTGCCCGCTTGAGCGCGCGACGTTCAGCGCAAGGTTCAGCGCCATACTCGTTTTACCCATACCGGGACGCGCGGCCAGCAGCACAAGGTCCGATTTGTTGAGGCCATTCATTTTGTCGTCCAGTACGCCAAAGCCCGTGGGAAGGCCGGGCAGCGTTTTGCCGCCGTTAGCGCTCAGCTCGCTCAAATGGTCGAGAACGCCCTGCAAAACAACCCCGATGCTCGCCATGCTCTGCGCGCTGCGCCCGCGGCGCACGGCGTAAATTTTCTGCTCCGCCGCGTCGAGCACGCTGGCAGCGCCGCCTGTGCCGTCCTGCACCATGGTGGAAATTTCCCCCGCCACGGTATAGAGCGCGCGCAGCAGCGCCTTGTCGCGTACGATGCCGACGTATTCCATCACGTTTGCGCTCGTGGGCGTCACGTCCATCAGTTGGGCGAGGTACGGGCGCGTCGTGCTTTCCTCATAGGTGCCGTTTTTCTCCATCTCGCCCGCGACGGTCACGCCGTCGATGGGCTTGGAGTAGACGAACATGGAGTAGATCGTCTCGAAGATCTCGCGGTTCTGCTTTAAGTAAAAATCATCGGGACGGAGCTGCTCCATCACGTCCTTGACGCAGTTTGCGTCGATGAGCATCGAGCCGAGCACGGACTGCTCGGCCTCGAGCGAATGAGGCATCTGCCGGTAGAAGATATCTTCCACGAGAAGACCTCCTTAATTACGTAATCTTGCGCCTTACTCCTCGCTCACGCTGACTGAGAACCTGGCGCTCACTTCGTAGCCGAGCTTGGCCTTGACCTCGTAGGTGCCGAAGGCCTTGATGGGCTCGTCGAGCACGATCTTCTGCTTGGGCACGTCGAGCTGGAACTGGCTCGCAAGGCCTTCGGAAATTTCCTTGCTCGTGATAGCACCGAAGAGCTTGCCCTCCTTGCCGCCCTTGGCCGTGAGCTTGACGGTCACGTTCTTGAGCTTGCCGCCCATTTCGACGGCGGCCTGACGGTTCGCGGCCTCCTCGGCGCGGCGGGCCTTTTCCTTCAGGTTCATGGTGTTGATGGCGTCAGCCGTGGCGAGCACGGCGAGCTTGCGGGGCAGCAGGAAGTTTCTTGCATAGCCCTCGGCTGCGTCGATGAGCTGGCCCTTTTTGCCCTGACCTCTCACATCCTGCGTTAAAATGACTTTCATATCTGTTTCCTCCTTGTGGGGTGATTTACGTTGTGGGGAAGAGCGTCACTCTTCCATATATTCGTCGATGGCGGCGAGCAGACGCTCGCGCACCTCGTCCACGGTGGCGTCGTTTACCTGGCCGCCTGCGGTGGTGGAATTGCCGCCGCCGCCGAGCTTTTCCATGATGAACTGCACGTTGATCTCGCCAAGCGAGCGCGCGGACAGGTTCACGCCCGTGCCGTTCTTGAACAGCACGAACGAGGCGTGAATGCCCGAGAGCGTCAGAAGCTCGTCGGCCGCCTTGGCGGCGGTCACGCGGTCGATCTCCTTTTCAACCGCGGCCACGGCGATGTCGCCGTGCACGAGCTCGGCGTGACGGATGATGTCATAGCGCTCGACCATGCCGGCAAGGTCGCTCTGGAAGAGTCGCTGTACATCCGACGTGTCCGCGCCCGCGCGGCGCAGGAACGCGGCGGCCTCAAACGTGCGCCCGCCGGTGCGCATCGTGAAGTTCTTCGTGTCGAGCACGATGCCCGCGAGCAGCGCCTCGGACTCCGCGCGAAGTAAATCGGTCGGGTCGGCGAGGTATTGCAAAAGCTCCGTCACGAGCTCGGACGCGCTCGAGGCGTAGGGCTCGTGGAAGTTGAGCGCGGCGGATTCAATATAATTCGCGGCTCTTCTATGGTGGTCGATGACCGCCACGCGGTTGCACGCATCAAGCAGCTGCTCGGATTCGACAAGGTCGGGGCGGTTCGTGTCCACCACGACGAGCAGCGCGCCCGGCTGGGCGGAGATGAACGCGTCGTTGCCGGAGATAAAGGCGTCCTTGTATTCCGGAAGAGCCGCAAGCTTACTGAGCAGCGGCTTTGCGACGTTGTCCTCCATGTCGATGACGATCTGCGCCTTTTTGCCGCGCTTGCGCGCGATGCAGCAGATGCCGGCCGCTGCGCCGACCACATCCATGTCCGCGTGCGCGTGGCCCATGACGAAGATCTGGCCTGCGTCGGAAATGAGCTCGCCGAGGGCGTTGGCCATCACGCGGGATTTGACCTTCGTGCGCTTTTCGGGGGACTTGGCCTTGCCGCCGTAGAATTCAAAGTCAAGGCGGTTGCGCACGACGACCTGGTCGCCGCCGCGCGAGAGCGCCATTTCGATCGAGAGCATGGCGTTCTGATAGAGCGTTTCGTAGTCATCCACGTCCTTGCCCACGCCGATCGAGAGCGTTGCGGCGACGCCGTCCTCAGTGACGACGCTTCGCACCGCGTCGAGCACGGAGAATTTACCCTCAAGCAGCTTTTGATACTCCTGCTCGGTCGTGACGAGCACGTAGCGGTTACGATCGAATTTGCGCAGCAGGCTGTGCGAATCCTTGAGCCATGTGCTGATCTTTTCGTCGATGGCAGCGAGCACCGCGCTGCGCGACGCCTCGCTGCCAGCCTTCATCAGCTCTTCGTAGTTGTCGATCACGATGACCGAGACGATGGGGCGGCGGCTCTCGTTCTCCTCGCGCAGCGAGTCCTGCTCGGTCACGTCCGTCCAGTACGTTGTGGCAAGAAGGCTCTGTCCGCCGCGGCGGGAGGAGGGATGGCTCAGATTGCCGAACACGCGGAAGTGGCGCCCGCCCATCACCACCGTTTCGGGGCACTCGCTTTTACCCTCGAGCAGCCAGTGTGTCGGAAAATCGGGGAGAATATCGTCGATGCGGTTGTCAAAGATATCCTCGCGCACGCCAGTGAGCTGCATGAAGCTGTCATTGCTCCATAGGATCTCCTGCGTGTCGGGGCGGAAGACCATCATCGCGAACGGGGCCGAGAGCATCGAGGCCTTGTCGGCGGTGGTCATGTCGTCGGTCACGTCGTCGATGTACTGGCGGATGCCCTCGCGGCGCTTCTGCGCCGTGTGGCGGAAGTACCACCAGAGAAACGCCATCGCCGCAGCCTCACAGATCGCGAGCGGGATGCTCACGCGCACCGTGACGGCGGCAAAGAGAAAGCCGACAAGAAAGTAGAGCCGGAAGCTGGGGTCTACCAGTTTGCTGATCTTTTTGTTCCGCATAATGAAGCTGCCCTCCCGTTATGATCGACATTACTGCGGCAAACCGCGGGAATAATCCATTTCATTATAACACGGCGGGGCGGGCGGATACAATATCAATATTTTATTTTTCGGCGTCGACAAAAAATGTGGTATACTTTTGGTGGAAAACGTGCTATACTATCCCGTAATAGCGGATGGCCGCGCTGGAAAAATACGCGCAAGAGCCTCCGCGACAACGGGTTTTGACCGCATTTTCGCGGTTCTCATAGAAAGTCCATAGGGATCCAAAAGGCGCCGCAGGTGCGATCGCTTCGTGAAGCAGGGCGAAGTGAGAGTACGGACGTCTCCAATGCTTTGCGCTTTTTGGCCCGGACGCACATGACAAAATCAAAACAAATCTATCGTTATTCTATTGTGAAACGAATCAAAAGGAGTTGATCCAGCATTGGCTGAACAGTTAAAAATCATCCCCCTCGGCGGTCTCAATGAGATCGGCAAGAATATGACCGTTTACGAATACGGCGGCGAGATCATCGTGGTCGACTGCGGCATGGCCTTCCCCGGCGACGACATGTACGGCATCGACTGCGTCATCCCCGACGTGAGCTATCTTGTCAAGCACAAGAACCGCATCCGCGGCATGTTCATCACCCACGGGCACGAGGACCACATCGGCGCCGTGCCCTACATCCTCAAAAAGGTGAATATTCCCATCTACTGCACGCGCCTGACCGCGGGCCTCATCCGCTTAAAGCTCGAAGAGCACGGCCTTCTCAAATCGACGAAGATCGTCACAGTGGAAAGCGGCATGACCGTCAAGGCCGGCAAGTTCAGCGTGGAGTTCATCCACGTGAACCACTCCATCGCGGACTCTGTCGCGTTTGCCATCCACACAGGACTTGGCACCGTTGTCCACACGGGCGACTTCAAGATCGACTCGACGCCCATCGACGGCGAGGTCATCGACCTTGCCCGCTTCGGCGAGCTTGGCAAGCAGGGCGTTTTGGCGCTGCTCGCGGATTCGACGAACGTTGAGCGCCCAGGCTACACGATGAGCGAGCGCACGGTGGGCAGGACCTTCAACCGCCTGTTCCAGAGCTGCAAGCAGCGCATCATCGTCACGACGTTCGCCTCCAACGTCCACCGCATTCAGCAGATCATGGACGCCGCGGCGGAGTGCGGGCGCAAGGTCGCCGTCACGGGCCGCAGCATGGAAAACGTGACAAAGGTCGCCATGGACCTCGGCTACATGAAGCCGCCGAAAAACACCGTGGTCGACATCAACAAGATCAAGTCGATGCCGCTGGAAAAGCAGGTCATCGTCACCACCGGCTCGCAGGGCGAGGAGATGTCCGCCCTGTACCGGATGGCATTTTCCCAGCACAAGCAGATCGAGGTCGGCCCCGGCGACCGCGTCATCATCTCGGCGAGCGCCATCCCCGGCAACGAGAACACCGTCTCGCGTGTCATCAACGAGCTCTTCCGCAAGGGCGTTGAGGTCATCTACGACCGCGCGGACATGCTGCACGTTTCGGGCCATGCGTGCCAGGAGGAGCTCAAGATCATCCACGCGCTGACAAAGCCCAAGTATTTCATCCCCGTGCACGGCGAGCAGCGCATGCTCCAGCTGCACAAGGATCTCGCTCTCCAGATGGGCATGGACCGCAAGAATATTGTGATTTGCGACAACGGCGACGCCGTCGAGATCGGCGCGCGCTCGATGAAGTGCGTGCCCGGTTATGCGCCCGCGGGCGAGGTGTTTGTCGACGGCTACGGCGTCGGCGACGTCGGCGCGGTCGTGCTGCGCGACCGCAAGCATCTCGCCGAGGACGGCATGGTCGTCGTCGTGCTGCCCATCTCCGCGCAGAACGGCGACCTTCTGGCCGAGCCGGAGATCATCACGCGCGGCTTCATCTACGTCAAGGATTCCGAGGAGCTGCTGCAGGACCTCAGAAACCTCACGATGTCCACGGCGGAGGCCTACCGCGGCAAGCGCGGGCGCGACCTGAACGAACTCAAGGGCGCGATCCGCAGCGCGGTGAGCAACTATCTTTTTAAGGCGACGAAGAGAAGCCCGATGGTTTTACCGGTTATCACGAAACTTTAAAACAAAGGAGCGGCTTTGCCGCTCCTTTGTTTTAATTGGGGGCTTGCAGGCCGCTGCGCGCATAAAACGCCCGCCATTGGCGGGCGTTTTCCACACTTGCGGCCTGAAAAGTGTAAATTGTCACGCACATGGAAATCGGCGAAGCGCCGCCAGTGGCGGATGAAGCGAGCCGGTTTCGAGGAAGTGGCACGATTGGCGCGCCCGAAAGGGCGCGGGAGTCGTAATGCCACGACGGTGACGTCAGAAAAAACGATTCAAATTTATTTCGCGTCTGCGGACGCGAAAGTTTGCGACGCTTTTGGCCGCCTGTGGGCGGCGGAATAAGTTATTTTGGCAGGGAATGCGAGAGCGTTCCCTGCCTTTTTGTATTTGCGGAAAACTTTGGGCGATGGCAGGGAGGGCATTCCGTTTTTTCAGTTGACGGGATACGAATGATATGATACTTTATCGGTAGACGATATATCGGTTTCCGTTATAACGGGGGCCGAGGAAAGAAGGATACCACATGGGAACGACGGCACTGACCGAAGCGGTCTTTTATATCCTGCTCTCGCTCGACGCGCCGCTGCACGGCTACGGCATCATGCAGAATGTAGAAAGCTTGAGCGGCGGGCGTGTGCGGCTTGCCGCAGGCACGCTCTACGGCGCGCTCGCGACGCTGACCGAGCGCGGCTGGATCGTGTCGCTCGGCGACGAGAGCGAGGGGCGCAAGAAGGAATATCAGATCACGCCCGCGGGCCGCGAGGCCGTGCGCGCAGAGCTGCGCAGACTGCATGAGCTGACGCAGAACGGCGACAAGCTGACAAACGAATGGAACTGAGAGGAGGTCGCACAATGCTGAAACAAAAATTCTGCCTCTGGTGGATCTGGTATCTGCTGTTTGACAACGCGCATTTTCAGCGCTGGCTCGCATGGCACCGCAAGCGCGGGTGGGAACTGGCGCACGTCGGCGGGCTGTTTTTCCACTTTACGCGCGGCGACGGCACGGATTACCGCTACTATGTGCAGGTGATGAAGGACTTCCCGTGGACGGAGCAGGGCAGGGCCTATATTGCGGGCGTGGAGGGGCTGGGCGTCACCTATCTTGGCTGCTTTCTGCACCGCGCGTACTTCCGCTGGGTGGACGACGGCAGGCCGGAGGAGATGTTTTCCGACCTTGCGTCGCAGGCGCAGGAGGCAAGGTGCGTGCGCAGCGCGCAGATTTTTGCGGCGGCGCTGTGCGCGCTCGGCGCGGCGATGCAATTTTATACTGCGTGGGAGTATCTGTACGCGGCGCAAATTTATGAAGAGCTCTATGCCGAGCTGATCGCCGCGGGCGGGCCGAGCGTTGTGGCGGCCTGGATGCCGCGGATCGCGCTGGAGGCAGTGCTCGGCCTTTCGTGGCTCGCCCTCGCCGTATGGGGCGCGAGCGCAGCCGTGCGCACGCACAAAAAGTGGAAGAAGATCAAAGACGAGCAGTGCATCTGCGAGTGAAAGGAGAGCAGAAATGGCAGGGACGATGACGAAGAAGTGGAGCAGAGCGCCGTTTGGCCCCGAGCGGGTGGAGGAGATGGAGCGCTATCTCAACAAGATGTCCCACGAGGGCTGGCAGTGCTGCGAGATCGTGCGCGATGAGCTGCGCTTTGTGCGCGGGGAACAGGACGAGTACATCTACCGCGTACAATACTTTTACGAATCGCGCGACGGCGAGAAGAAAGACTATCTGCGCACGCTCGGCGAGACGGGCGCGGCGCTGGTGGGCGAGTACGGCGAGGTGCTGATCCTGCGCAAAAAGACGGCGGCCGGCGCGTTTGAGCTGTACTCTGACTTGGACTCCAAGATCGCGGCGCTGGAAAAGCGGCGCTCGCACTCGAGAAACATGATGCTCGGCGCGCTGGTGCTGGTACTGCTGAGAGGGGAATATGCTTACAAAGCGATCTCGCAGTACGGCTTTTCAAACTGGCTGGACACGCAGCTTGATTCACCTGTATATATGGTGCTGACCGTCCTGATCGTGGCGGGACTGTTGGCGGGCGGTATTGCCGG
>NZ_JPJG01000063.1 GCF_000765235.1 Oscillibacter sp. ER4
GCCGCCTGCAATTCACAGACAGCAAGCCCTTTCAGCTGCTTGAACAATTTTTACTTCAGAATATTGTCTAACTTTTTGGGGTCACTTCATTTTTAGAGAGTGCCTTTTTCTTTTTATAACCACGTCTCAAAATAGTACCATCTGTCCTGAATTTTCTTCGTCATACCGCGGTTGTCGCCCTCGGCGCGCCACGTCCAGCAATTTTCGCCGTCCGGCACGAGCGTGACCTCCACGCTCTGAAAGCCGCGCGGCTCATCGTAGGGCGAATAGTAGCAGCCGTAATACTGGCGTCCGTGCAGAAGCGACGAGCCGAAACTGAATTCGCCGATGGGATGCTCACCGTACTGCCCCCAGCAGGTATACTGAACGCCCGCACCTTGCGAATAGTCTCCAGACAAGTCCTCATAGAGCGCTGCTTCCAAAGTTTCCGCATTTTTCGCCACGAAGCGGTCCACCTTCTGCTCAGGCGAGCTCCATATGAACAGCACCGCGAGCGCTGCAAGCCATAGGATGATCCTCACGATCCGCTTTTTCTTCTTCATGGTCTCTTCTCCTCTCTGCACCGCCAAAAGGTGGTGGGGATTATCTTTTTAGACGTAAAAAGATTGAAAAAGTTTCAGTTTTTAAAAAAATTTGCTTTTTCGCACAGGTGCAAAGCGTTTTGCGGCACTTGTGCCGCAGGGAAGCAACGCCGATGGCGCTGCACGGGGAAAGGGGGATATTCTCTCACGTGAGAGAAAATCCCCCTTGGACCCCCAAGAGAACGCGAGGGGAGAACCCCTCGACCCCCGACATTGCCAGATTTAGGCAGTTGAAGAACTGCACGCGCTGCGCAATCGGGTGCGGTGTACATGGCTTCGCCATGAATCCCTGCGAGTCGTTACCGGTTGCACACGCGCCTTACTATCGTGAGGCGCGTGTGACGTTAGAACGGCGGCAGACTGCCTGCCGAATGCGGCATTGCTGCGCTCGCCGCATTGAGGAGTGCTCCGGTAGACGGAAATTAGTCTGTACTCCTACAAGATGGGCAGAGCGGCAGCGGATGATAGAAGCAAATCAAATCGT
This sequence comes from Oscillibacter sp. ER4, assembly GCF_000765235.1. GTDB lineage: Bacteria > Bacillota > Clostridia > Oscillospirales > Oscillospiraceae > Hominicoprocola > Hominicoprocola fusiformis. The sequence continues at coordinate 1,066 of NZ_JPJG01000063.1, forward strand.
ATAGCAACACCACTTGGCAGGTACCTGATTCGGCAAGCGCCGCAGCTCTTCGAGCTGCTCGCTTGCAATGAGAATCCCTTTCTCTTGGGGGGCAAAGGGGGATATTCTCTTTCCGAGGAAAGAGAATATCCCCCTTAATCGCTCCCCCTGCGCGGCCGCAGGGAAAAATGCAAAAACTTATTTTTGCGCTTTCAACGCCCTGCGTTGAGCAAGGATCCCCGGCAGGATCGCGCACAGCGATCCAATCAGGAAGCAGACGATGCCGACGATCATATTGAGCGGAATTTCCTCCTTGAGGAAAAGAAGCGCGAAGATCGGCGCCAAGATGGGCTTTAGGAAGAAAATGAGTGACGCCTCCTGCGCGGACGTTTTCTCCATCGCCATCATGTGGCAGACGAAGCCCGCCGCGGAGTTGATGCAGCAGATGTACAGCAGTGCCGGAATGGCCGAGGCAGGGATATTTTCAAAGAGCGGCACGTCGATAAAGAGGTTCAGCCCCACCGCGCCATAGAGCGACGCGCCCGCCGCCGTGCGGCCGAAGAGCAGAATGAACACGAGCTCGCCCGCGCCGAAGAGAAAGCTCAGGCACGTAACAGCGATGCCGCCGAAGCGAGGTGTACGCTTTTTGCCGAACACACTGTAGAGTGCGAACATCACGGCGGAGAGAATGGCGAGCACCGAGCCTGTGGGATCGAGCGTCGCATGAATGGGGTCAATGATGATGAGCGCCGCCGTGAGCTCCAAAATGAGCGCGATAATGTGGTTGCGATGAATGTCCTCATGCAGGAAGAGATGGGCGAACACCGTGACGAAGATCGGATTGCAGGAGAAGATGACCGCCACGACTGACGCGCGCGTATAGGTCACGGACATCTGGTAGAGCGACATCGCGATGACGACGCACAGAAAGCCCGAAAGCGCGAAAAAGCCGATGTCCTTTCGCGAGAGCGAGGCGTTTTTCTTCTTCATCGAGCGCGAGGCGAACGGGATGAGCAGAATGCCGCCGACGAGAAAGCGCAGACACGTGATCTGCATGGGCGCAAACACGCCGTGCACGGTTTTGAGCATGACCTCCATCGTGCTGAAAATGACGGCACAGAGGACGATATAGACATAGCCGGAGCGGGAACGGTTCATAGCGATTCTCCCTTCATCATTCAAACAAAAGCAGTATATGCCATTTTCTGCCCAAAGGCAAGGGATGCTTGACAAAATCTGAATTTGAGATATAATAACGCAAGTAAAACGCGATGAAAAAGTCAGCTTTGCAGACGAGCCTGAAGCGAGAGGGGAATGGTGCAAGCCCTCGGCCACCGGTGCGAAGCAGCCGCTTTGGAGCCGTCCGCGAGGAGCGGAACGCCTCGTCCCCGTTACCGGACGGCTAAGATGCTTTCCCTCAAGCGGAAAGATAATTAGGGTGGTACCGTGAAGTGTCAAGTCTTCGCCCCTATGTGTAGGGACGGGGGCTTTATTTTTTTGGAAAGGGATAGATATGCGCAAAAAAGTGTGGCTTTTCGCATTGGCTGCGGTGCTGCTGGTGATTTTGGCCGGCTGCCGCGGAAACGAGTTGCCCGACGGCATGGACGAGGACAAGGTCTCGAGCGCGGGACTTGTCGTCATGTCGCAGCTGACGAAGGGCGAATATGAAGAGGTCTACGACGCGCTGCGCGAGGATGTGCGCGAGCAGACGAGCGCCGATGCCATTGAAGAGATGATGGATATCGCGACCGAGGGGCGCGGAAGCTTCAAAAAGGTCAAGGATTCGATGGTGACGGGCGTGACGGACGCAGACGAGCCGCATGCCATCGCTGTCATCGGCGCGAAATACGACAAAAAGTCCGTGGTGTTCCGCATCGCGTTCGATACGGAGATGAACCTTATCGGACTGGATGTGAGAGGGAAGTGAGCAGATGACAAGAAAAATCATCGACATGACGAAGGACCCGCGCGGCGGCCAGTTTGAATACTTCCGCACGATGACCGACCCGTGGGCGGGCATCACGGTTCCGGTGGATATTACGGATCTTCTTGCTTCGCTTAACGGCCGTCCGTTTTTCCTCAGCTATCTCTATGCGGTGATGCGCGCGGCGAACGCCGTGCCCGAGCTGCGGCGGAGATTGCTGCCCGACGGTCAGGTCGTTGAGTATGATCACTGTGACCCATCGTACACCGTGATGAAGCCCGACGGCACGGGCGTTTACGTCTACTGCCTGCTTGAGGACGATCTGTCGTCTTACGAAAAGTTTGTCGCCGAGGGCAAGCGGCGGCAGAAGGAGACGCTCGAGCGCGGTACGCTGACCGAGGATGGCGACGTGCTGGCGAATTTCTTCGTCTCCTGCGTGCCGTGGCTCTACTACACGCAGATCAAAGAGCCCGCCGGCGGCGCAGACGACAGCAATCCGCGCTTCGCCTGGGGAAAATACCGCGAGGAAAACGGCCGCATGATGCTGCCGATGTCACTTTTCATCAACCACGCGCTCTGCGACGGATGGCACGTCACGCAGTTCTATAAAAATCTCGACCGTGAGCTCGCGGAATTGAGCGCTTATCTGAAAACACAGAACGAACAACAGTAAATTTTACAATAAAAGGAGAAACCAACCATGTCTCAGCCCAAGTATTACGGTCTCAATGAGCTGCGGGAAATGTTCCTGCACTTTTTTGAGACAAAAGGCCATCTGCGCCTGCCCAGCTTTTCCCTGATCCCGCAGAACGACGCGTCGCTGCTGCTCATCAACTCCGGTATGGCGCCGATGAAGCCGTTCTTCACCGGCGAGCAGGAGCCCCCGCGCCACCGCGTGACCACCTGCCAGAAGTGCATCCGCACCGGCGACATCGAGAACATCGGCCACACCGCGCGCCACGGCACGTACTTTGAAATGCTCGGCAACTTCTCGTTCGGCGACTATTTCAAGACCGAGGCCATCCACTGGGCGTGGGAATTCCTGACGAGCCCCGAGTGGGTCGGCCTCGACCCGAACCGCCTGTATCCCTCTGTTTTCGCCGGCAACGAGACCACGCCCGCCGACGACGAGGCGTTCCGCATCTGGCACGAGGAGATCGGCATCCCCGAGGACCGCATTTTCAAGTTCGGCAAGGAGGACAACTTCTGGGAGCACGGCTCCGGTCCGTGCGGCCCCTGCTCTGAAATTTACTACGACCGCGGCGAAAAGTACGGCTGCGGCAAGCCCGGCTGCACCGTCGGCTGCGACTGCGACCGCTATATGGAGGTCTGGAACATCGTCTTCTCCCAGTTCGACAACGACGGCCACGACCACTACACCGAGCTCAAGCAGAAGAACATCGACACCGGCATGGGTCTTGAGCGCTTGGCCGTTGTGTGCCAGGATGTCGATTCGCTGTTCGACGTCGACACGGTCATGAACATCACGAACAAGGTCACGGAGATCACCGGCGCGAGCTACGGCCAGAGCTGCGAGAAAGACGTGTCCCTGCGCGTCATCACCGACCACATCCGCTCGGCTTCCTTTATGATCTGCGACGGCGTGCTGCCCAGCAATGAGGGCCGCGGCTACGTGCTGCGCCGCCTGCTGAGAAGAGCCGCCCGCCACGGCAAGCTGCTTGGCGTCAACCGTCCGTTCCTCTATGAGGTCGTGGATACGGTCGTGCACGAGAACGAAGGCCATTATCCCGAGCTGCGCGAGCGTCAGGCCTATATCACCAAGGTCATCCGCACCGAGGAGGAGAACTTTGCCAAGACCATCGACGGCGGCATGAAGATCTTCACTGAGCTTCTGAACGCCCACAAGGAGAAGGGGGAGACCGTCTTCTCCGGCGCGGACGCATTCAAGCTCTACGACACCTATGGGTTCCCCATCGACCTGACGATCGAAATGGTCGAGGACGAGGGCATGACGCTCGACCGCAAGGCCTTTGACCACGAGATGCAGGAGCAGAAGACCCGCGCCCGCGAGGCGCGCAAGGCGCTCGGTGACCTCGGCTGGGCGGGCGTTGAGTTCGGCAAGGACATTCCGTCCACGGAATTTGTCGGCTACGACCACGATTCCGTCGACGATGCGAAGGTCGTCGCGCTGGTGGTCGAGGGTGAGCAGGCCGAGGCTATGATGAGCGGCGTGGAGGGCATCATCGTGCTCGACAAGACTCCGTTCTATGCCGAAATGGGCGGCCAGATCGGCGATACGGGCGTCATCCGCTGCGGCGAGGCCGTGTTTGAGGTCACGGACGTCCAGAAGAACAAGGGCGGCAAGTTCATGCACACCGGTAAGGTCATCCACGGCAGCTTCCAGCTCGGCGACACCGTGACGGCATCCATTGATGTGGAACGCCGCATGGCCATCCGCCGCGGCCACACCGCGACGCATCTGCTCGACGCCGCGCTCAAGGCGGTGCTCGGCGATCACGTGCATCAGGCCGGTTCTCTTGTTGAGCCCGACCGTCTGCGCTTCGACTTCACGCACTTTGAGTCCATCACGCCCGAGCAGCTGCTCGCGGTCGATACCTTCGTCAACGACGCGATCCTGCGCGGCATCCCCGTTGTGACCGAGGTGCTGCCCATCGAGGAAGCGAAGAAGAAGGGCGCTGTCGCCATGTTTGGCGAAAAGTACGGCGACGTTGTCCGCGTGGTCGAGATGGGCGATGTGTCTATGGAGTTCTGCGGCGGTACGCACCTTGACAACACCGCCAAGGTCGGCCTCTTCCGCATCAAGAGCGAGGGCAGCGTTGCCTCCGGCGTGCGCCGCATCGAGGCTATCACCGGCAAACAGACGCTCGAAGAGCTTAGAAGCGGCCAGGAGAAGCTCCTGCGCGCGGCCCAGCTCTTGAAGACCACGTCGAACGAGCTCGAAAGCCGCATCGGCGGCATGCTGAGCGAGATGAAGGAGATCAAGAGCCAGCTTGAAAAGTTCAAGGAGCAGGCCTCGCTCGGCGAGGCACGTACCTTCCTCACGTCCGCCAAGGAGGTCAAGAGTCTCAAGCTCGTCACCGCCCAGCGCGACGGCATGGACGCGAATGCCCTGCGCAAGCTCGGCGACTTCCTGCGCGACAAGGAGCCCAAGATCGTCGGCGTGCTCGCCTCCGTCAACGAAGGCAAGGTCACGCTGCTGGCGGTCTGCGGCAAGGATGCGGTCGCAAGCGGCGTCAAGGCCGGCGACATCATCAAGGCCATCGCGCCTATCTGCGGCGGCAAGGGCGGCGGCAAGCCCGACTCTGCCATGGGCGGCGGCACCGAAGTCAGCAAGGTCGACGACGCGCTCGCGGTGGTGGATGATCTCATCCTGAGCAAGCTCGGCTGATGGCGGCGTTACCGAAAGATCCGGCGATGCTGCTGAGCGCCGTGAATATGAAGCTGCGCGATTTTTACGATTCTGTCGATTCGCTGTGCGATGATCTGGACGTTGCGCGCGAGAGCATCGAAACATCGCTTGCAGGCATCGGCTACACCTACGATGCCGAGAAAAATCAATTTGTGTAAGATAAAATTACTTTACAGAAAGACCTGCTAAGAAAAGTCAAGTAGAAATTTCAAGGTAATGCGGTGTGCAAAAAGGCCGCACCAAACCAAGCCGCTTCGCGTCTCAAATTGAAACGGCGGCCAGCCAATGCCTTTATGGCGAGATCAGGCGGTGTGTTCCAACGACTCCAAATAGGCTTTTACAGTGGCGTAGTAGATCCGCAGAAACTTGTTGGCGGAGGCCATCATGTAGACGTGGTAGGGCTTACCCTCGGCCCGTTTTCTGTCCATGAACTGGTAGATTGGCTCATCCAATGGAGACCTCTGCAAATAGACGCTCATGACAAGGAACAGCGTTCGCCGCAGAGACGACGCACCAACTTTGCTCATGCTCTTGTGCCTGCCAGTTACATCGCCAGAATCATTCGGCGGAGCATCAAGACCGGCATAAGCCACCAATGCTTTCTTGGAGTAAAAGCGGCGTACATCGCCAATTTCGGCTATGAGCTGCGGGCCGAGCGTCGGCCCCACGCCAAACATACCCATGACGACAGGATATTCTGGCAGTTGCTCGGCTAAGGTGAGCATTTCGCGTTTGAGAGCGGTAAGGGCAGCAGAGGTCGCTCTGAGCTGCACAACCGCCTGTTCCACGAGCAGCTTGGTCGTTTCAGATTTCGGTATGACGTCAATGTGTCCGCAGGTCTCGGCGTGAATGGTATGCGCCTTTGCTTCACTGAAGTTGTAGCCGTGCTTTCTGCACCAACGTTGGTATTTGTTTGTGAATGCCTTTTGGGATTTCTCACTGACGCAGCGGCAATGCCAGAATTCAGCCACAAAATCCACCCACTTTTCACTCCCGTCCCCGCGGATTGGGCTTGAAAACAGGCGGTTGACGTTTGGAAACACCGTATCCAGCAACGAGATCAGGTTGTTCTTCAAAACCGTTTGCACCTTGGAATACTGCCGATACTGGCGGTAGCAGTTCTTCAGCAACAGCCGAGTATCTTCCTCTGGAACATATCTCGGCAAAGTGAGCCAGCGGTCAAGGCCGTAGTTTGCCAGTTTTACGGCATCCTTTCGGTCTGTCTTGACCCGCCTCAAATCGTTGTTCCCGTAGCCGTGCACCAGCTTTGCATTGATGACGGAAACATACAGCCCTGCGTCGTGAAGCAGCTTTGCCACCGGCGCATGGTAATTTCCTGTGGCCTCCATGACCACACGAGTCTCACCGTTTAGGCTTTTGAGCTGCCTTGCCAGTTCGCTCAGTTCACTGTCGGTGTGACGTACTTCAACGGGCGAGATGACGACCTCTCCAAAAGGACGCATAACGGCAACCGTGCTCCTACCTTTGGAAATGTCGATGCCAACAGAGTTCATTTGCATTCCTCCCATCTGTGAATCGCAACCGGAATCCATCTTTTACTCATTGCCGATTCAATCTATTGGGTGACACGAACTCTATGGCTCAACCTGCTCAAATCGAACGCCGCAATAAGGGGATGGCTAACAGTCTTTCAGTCGGACATATAAGCCCAAGGAGCGAATAGTCAGCCAGTTGCTCCCTTTATTGTAGCTTAGGCATGAGATGGAAAGAAAGCCGGACTGGCTGTCTGGCTTTCCTGTCCAAATTTATTGTAATAGGAGCGATAAAACATGTCTGATTGTCTGTTCTGCAAGATCATCGCGGGCGACATCCCGTCGAACAAGGTCTACGAGGACGACCTCTGCTATGCCTTCAACGACATCGCGCCGCAGGCGCCGGTGCACTTTCTTGTGATCCCGAAGGCGCACATCGCATCTGTCGCGGGCGTGAACGAAGAGAACAGCGCCGTCGTCGCGCACATCTTCGAGGTCATTGCCAAGCTCACCAAGGAGAAGGGCATTGAGAGCTACCGTGTCGTGTCCAACATCGGCGAGCAGGCGGGACAGAGCGTGCCGCATCTGCATTTTCATGTTCTCGCCGGCCGCGACATGACTTGGCCTCCGGGCTGATTGTTTTCCCGTAGGGGAAACGAAATTGGCAGCGCGGCAGCGCTGCATCCATTCCCTGCGCCGCGCAGGGGATGCGGATAAGGGAGGGGTATCTCTTTTTCAAAAAGAGATACCCCTCCCTTACACCCTCCCAGAGAAAATTCACATTGCAAGCGAGCTGCTCGAAGAGCTGCGGCGCTTGCCGATTGCACTGCCCATAGCGCGGCGAAGCCGCGTTTAGCACTGCAATACGATTTGCCTCTGCTACTATCATCCGCTGCCGCTCTGCCTGCAATACGTTTCCCTTTATCAATTTCCTTCTATGGGAATGTTTGCTGGGATGATGGATTCCACCAGACTTTCGTTTAGATGAGGGAGCGTCAGCGAGGATAGAAGTCAGTCAAGTCGTTTAGATAGAACGCCTGGCAGGCATTTCATTCCGCAGGCATAAGAGTTGTTCAAGTCTGAGACTTGCAATGCAAACGCCTTTCTTTTGGACGGTCACACCGCCCGTTTTCTTTCTCGGGAAAGAAAATGGGCGGTGTGGTTCTGCCGCCCGCAGGCGGCATTTTCTTCCTTGCCAAACGGCAAGAATTGTTATATGCTTACATGCATAATGTGAAGCCGTATGGGTGAAGATTCTCTCGGAAATGTTACCGAATGGTAGCATAAATCCGAGGTGATTTCATGTATTTCCAGCGGCTGGAAGACCTTCGAGTTGACAACGATAAGACGCAGATTGAGATCGCCGAATATCTCAATCTGAATCGCAACGTTTATTGGCGATATGAAAAGGGCGAGCGTGAGATCCCCGTGTGGGCGGTCATCAAGCTCGCCGACTACTACCGCGTCAGCACCGATTATCTGCTTGGGCTGACGGACGACCCTGCGCGCCGATGAGGGTGTTGGCAATTTTCTGCGCGGCGTTTGCGGCGGGCGTTGCGCTCTCGCAGTATTTACTGAGCGCGCAGTGGGCGCTCATTTTGTGCGGCGTGTTTGCCGCGGCGGCGCTTGTCATGGGACTTTGTGGCTGCGCAAACAAGCGCGGGGACTGGGCAAAGCGCGCGTTTTTGTGCGCGCTGGGCTTATGCTTTGCGTTCGGGTACAACACGCTTTATGCGCATTTTATCAAAGCGCCGAACGACGCGCTGCTCGGCACGCAGGACACGGTGGAAGCAGAGCTTTTGGGCTATGCCGAGGAGACGAGCCACGGCGCGAAGGTCACGGTGAAGATCTTGAACCGCGGCCTGCCGGGGCGGGCCATCTACTACGGTGACGCGGATCTTATGGACCTCGAGCCCGGCGCGCACGTGACGGCGGAGGCGCTGTTCAACAGCGCGACCGACCCGACGGGGAAGGGACTGCATCTGCGCAATTTCACAGCCAAGGGCGTCTATATTCTGCTCTATCAGCGCGGCGAGCCTTCGTATGACGAGGCGAACGCGGGCGCGATGCGGTATCTGCCGCGGCGCATCGCAAGAAAACTCGGCGAGACCATCGAGCAAAGCTACGGCGAGCGCGAGGGCGCGTTTTTGCGGGCTCTGCTGCTGGGCGACAAGAAATATCTCGACGAGGAGGACGCGAGCAACTTATCCGAGGTGGGCCTTTCCCACGTGATGGCCGTCTCGGGTCTGCACTGCTGCTTTCTGGCGTCGCTGATCGGTTCGCTGATGGGCGACAGGCGCAAAAAGCTTCGCTGCGCCGTGACGATCCCGCTCATTTTCCTCTATGCGTTCGTCACAGGCCTGACGCCGAGCATCCTGCGCGCGTGCATCATGATCTCGATGGGCATGATCGCGCCGCTTCTGGGGCGCGACAACGACCCGCCGACGTCCATCTCGTTTGCGCTGCTGCTCATCCTGCTCAAAAATCCGTTCGCCATCGCAAGCATCAGCTTACAATTATCGTTTTCCGCGGTGTCGGGCATTATCTGGCTGACGCCGAAGCTCACGAAGCGTGCCCACGGCAAGCACAAGCTTGTGCGCGCGGCGCTGCTGTCGTTTTCGACGACGCTCGGCGCGATGGTGTTTTCCACGCCGCTTGCGTGCTACTATTTCGGAACGCTCTCCATCGTGTCGCTTTTGAGCAACCTGCTTTGCCTGTGGCTCGTGAGCGTCGTGTTCGCGCTGGGATTACTTTCGGTACTGATCGCGGCGGCTGTGCCGCAGCTCGGCGCGGCCTGTGCCTTTGTGCCGGCGCTCGGCATTCGCGCGGTGCTTGCCATCGCAGGACTTTTGGAGGAGCTTCCGTTCCACGCCATTTACTTTAACACCGCGTTTTCCGTCGTATGGCTTGCGTACGTGTACGCGATCTTCATCGCCTGCGCGCTGGTAAAGCGCGGGAAGTACCGTTATTTTGCGGCGGTGGGGCTTTCCGTCCTGTCGCTCTTCGCCGCGGCAAAGGTCAATGCCCTACACTATGAACAGGGCGGGCTGAACGTCGTCGCGCTCGATGTGGGGCAGGGGGAGAGCGTGCTGCTCATTTCCGAGGGCCACGCGGCACTCGTGGATTGCGGCAGCAAAAATTCCTACATCGACGCCGGCGCGATCGCGGCGGACTATCTGCGCTCTGCGGGCGCGACGCTGGATTCCGTGGTGCTGACGCACTATCACGAGGACCACGCCAACGGCCTTGCCGCGCTTTTCGCGCGCGTGGATGTTGAGACCATCTATCTCGCCGATATTGACGCGGGCGAGGGCGACCGCGATGAGGTCGAGGCGCTCGCCGAGCGCTACGGCGTGAACATCCACTATGTCACCGAGGTGATAGAGGTCACGAACGGCGCGTCGACAATGAGCATCTATCCGCCGCTCGGCGACAAGGGCGCGAACGAGCTGGGCCTGACGATCCTGTGCTCGCTCGGCGATTTCGACACGCTCATCACCGGCGACATGGACGCGAAAACCGAGACAAAGCTCGTCGAGACCTACGATTTACCGGATATCGAGGTGCTGCTCGTCGGACATCACGGCTCGAAGTATTCCACCGGTACGACGCTGCTCGAATCGGTGACGCCGGAGGTCGGCGTCATCAGCGTGGGTGACAACAGCTACGGCCATCCGACCGAGGAGGCGCTGCTGCGCCTGACGGACGCGGGCATGACGGTCTACCGCACGGACATGCAGGGCAATATATTGATCACAGTGGACTGAGAGGACTACATGGCAGAGAGAAAAACGCCCAACAAGGGCTATCAGAAATTGAAAAGCGACCTGAGCGCAGGCAATATCGGTCAGGTCTACATCTTTTACGGCGAGGAAAGCTATCTGCGCGAATACTACCTCGGCGAGATCAAAAAAAAGCTCGTCCCCGCGGGCTTTGAGGAGTTCAACTACCACCGCCTGAGCGGCAAGACGCTGACGATGCAGGAGCTGAACGAAGCGGTCGAGGCGATGCCGATGATGGCAGAGCGCACGCTCGTCGTCGTGACGGACTGTGACCTCTTCAAGCTGCCCGAGGAGCAGCGCACGGCGCTCATCGCGCTACTCAATGACTTTCCGCCGTACTGCTGCCTCGTGTTTGTGTATGATCTCATTGAGTATAAGCCGAGCAAGACGTATAAAAAGCTCTACGAGGCGCTCGACAAAAACGCGCAGAGCGTCAAGTTCGAGGCGCAGGAGCGGAGCGATCTCATCAACTGGATCGCGCGGCGCTTCCGCGCGCTGGGCAAGGGCATCGACGCACAGACGGCGGAGCACCTGATCTTCACCTGCGGCGCGCTGATGACCGGCCTTGTGCCGGAGATCGAGAAGATCGGCGCCTACGCCAAGGGAAAAAATGTCACGACCGATGACATCAATGCCGTGGCCGATCCTGTGCTCGACGCGGTGGTGTTCGATATGACGAACGCCATCACGAAGCGCGACTACGGCCGCGCGTCGGAGCTTTTGGGTCAGCTGCTCAAAAAGCAGGAGGAGCCGTTTGTCATTCTGGCCGTTATCAGCAAGGAGCTGCGGCGCATCTACACCGCGCGCATCGCGCTCGACAACGGCAAGGACAAGCTCTGGCTCATGGAGCTGTGGGGGATGCGGTCAGACTATCCCGCGCGCTTACTGATGGAGGCGGCGCGCAAAACGACGAGCGAGTGGTGCAGCCAGAGCCTTCTCATGTGCCAGCGGCTCGACCAACGCATGAAGAGTGAAAAGGGCATCGACAGCGAGGGTGAGCTCAAGCTGCTGCTGATGCGCCTTGCACAGGGGAAGTGAATCTATGGCAAAGCCGAAGGTAAAGGAAGTCATCGTCGTCGAGGGGCGGTACGACAAAAACACGCTCTCGCAGGTCGTGGACGCGGTCATCGTGGAGCTCGGCGGCTTCGCCGTGTTCAACGACAAGGAAAAGCAGGCCTTTTTGCGAAAGCTCGCCAAGGAGCGGGGAATCATCCTCTTCACCGACCCCGACGGCGCGGGATTCGTGATCCGCAACCGCGTCAAGGGCAATATCCCCGAGGGTCGTGTGCTGCAAGCCTACGTACCGGACATCTACGGCAAGGAGAAGCGCAAGCGCAAGGGCGGCAAGGAGGGCAAGCTCGGCGTCGAGGGCATGAAGCCGGAGGTCCTGCTCGATGCCCTCCGCCGCGCGGGTGCGACCATTGATGAAGAAAGCCCTGTAAAGGGAAATTCCATCACAAAAGCAGATCTTTACGACCTCGGCCTGATCGGCCCGGACAGCGTGGAAAAGCGCAAAGCGCTGTGCAAAAGGCTGGAGCTGCCGGAGCATTTGAGCGCAAATGCGCTGGTGGATGTGCTCAATTTGCTGATGAGCAGGGAAGCGCTTCAGGGGCTCTTTCAATAAAGAGTGAAAGGTGTTTCCCCTTGGGGAAACGGGGGATAGCAGCGCCTCCGGCGCTGCACGGAGTAAGGGGGCCATTCTCTCACGTGAGAGAATGGCCCCCTTGGCCCCCCAAGAGAACGCGAGGGGAGGGCCCCTCGACCCCCGACATTGCGGGTTTGCAGCTTGAAGAACTGCACGCGCTGCGCAATCGGGTGCGGTGTACATGGCTTCGCCATGAATCTTCTGCAAGTCGTTACAGATATCAACCGCGCCTTACTATCGTGAGGCGCGAGTAACGTTACCTCGGCGGCAGACTGCGTACCGAATGCGGCATTGCTGGCGCTCGCCGTATTGAGTAGTGCCTCGGTAGACGGAGATTACTGCGCACTTCTACAAGATGGGCAGAGCGGCAGCGGATAATAGAAGCAGAGGCAAATCGTATAGCAACTGCAACGCGGCTTCGCCGCGCTATGGCAGTGCAATCGGCAAGCATTGCAGCTCTTCGAGCTGCTCGCTTGCAATGTGAATTTTCTCTGGGAGGGTTTAAGGGAGGGATATCTCTTTTCGGAAAAGAGATATCCCTCCCTTATCCGCACCCCTGCACAGGTGCAGGGAATCTGCAAGCATATTATGCTTGCAATAACTCCCAATACGGGATATAATATTTCATTATTCTGTCTGCCTCACAGCAGACGCGAAGAAAGGAATGGATCATATGGCTGAGGAAGTCAAGACTGCCGCCGCTGAGGGCGAATCCGGCAGCAAAAATTTTATCGACGCCTTCATCGAAGAAGACATCGCGGAGGGTGGGCGCTTCCAGGGCCAGCAGGTCCACACCCGTTTTCCGCCGGAGCCGAACGGCTATCTGCACATCGGCCACTGCAAGGCGCTGACCATCGACTTTGGCACCGCTGAGCGCTTCGGCGGCCTTTGCAACCTGCGTATGGACGACACGAACCCCACGAAGGAGGACGTCGAATTTGTCGACGCCATCAAAGAGGACATCCACTGGCTGGGCTTCGACTGGGGCGACCGTTTCTTCTACGGCAGCGACTATTTTGAAAAGGACTACGAGTACGCTGTCGAGCTCATCAAAAAGGGCCTTGCCTACGTCTGCGACCTGACGCCCGAGCAGGCGAGAGAGTACCGCGGAGACATCGGCAAGCCCGCCATCTCCCCGTACCGCGACCGCGATGTGGAGGAGAACCTCGACCTCTTTGAGCGCATGAAAAACGGCGAGTTCCCCGAGGGCAGCCGCACGCTGCGCGCAAAGATCAACTTAGCCTCCGGCAACTTCAACATGCGCGACCCTGTTATTTACCGCATCCGCTACATGCACCATCACCGTCAGGGCGACAAGTGGTGCATCTACCCGATGTACGACTTTGCGCACCCCATTCAGGACGCGCTCGAGGGCATCACGCACTCGCTCTGCTCGCTCGAATTCGAGGCGCACCGCCCGCTCTACGACTGGGTGGTGAACAATGTTTCCGTGCCCAATAAGCCGCGCCAGATCGAGTTTGCCCGCCTTGGCATCGATCACACGGTCATGTCGAAGCGCAAGCTCAGAAAGCTCGTCGAAGAGGGCATCGTCTCCGGCTGGGACGATCCGCGTATGCCGACGCTGTGCGGCCTGCGCCGCCGCGGCTTCACGCCTGCGTCCATCCGCAACTTCTGCGACCGCATCGGCGTTGCCAAGAGCGCGAGCGTGGTCGAATACAGCTTCCTTGAGCACTGCCTGCGCGAGGACCTCAACGAGAAGGCTGAGCGCACGATGGGCGTGCTGCATCCGGTGAAGCTCGTCATCACGAACTATCCCGAGGGCAAGAGCGAGACGTTCACGGTCGAAAATAACCCGACCGATCCTGCGTCCGGCACGCATGAGATCACGTTCTCCCGCGAGTGCTGGATCGAGGCCGACGACTTCATGGAAGTCCCTGTGCCCAAGTACAAGCGCCTGACGCCGAACGGCCCCGAGTGTCGCCTCAAGGGCGCGTACCTCATCACCTGCACGGGCTGCAAGAAGGACGAAAATGGCAACGTCATCGAGGTCTACGCCGAGTACGACCCGAACTCGCCGGGCGGCGATCCCGCCGACGGCCGCAAGGTTAAGGGCGCGACGATCCACTGGGTCGACGCCGCGACCGCGCTGGACGCCGAGGTGCGTGTTTACAGCGAGCTGTTCAGCGACCCCGCACCTGACGGCGCGGACAAGGATTTCCTTGCCTGCATGAATCCCGATTCTCTTGAGGTGCTGAGTGGCTGCAAGGTCGAACCGCGCATGCGCGACATCGCCGCGGCGTACGACAAGACCGAAAAGAAGGGCAAGACCGCGCCGAGCTTCCAGTTCATGCGCCTGGGGTATTTCTGCCTTGACAACAAGGATTGCTCCAAGGATCATCTGGTGTTTAACAGATCTGTGACGCTGAAAGACAGCTTTAGGAAATAAGCATTGAAATGTTCCCTGCACCGTGCAGGGGATGCGACAAAGGGGGCCATTCTCTCACGTGAGAGAATGGCCCCCTTTGACCCCCAAGAGAACGCGAGGGGAGGACCCCTCGACCCCCGACATTGGCAGTTTGTAGCTTGAATGACTGCACGCGCTGCGCAATGTAAGTGCGGTGTACATGGCTTCGCCATGAATCC
>NZ_JPJG01000064.1 GCF_000765235.1 Oscillibacter sp. ER4
GCTTGTCACTTCTTTCTGCCTTTGTCTTACCACTCATTTGTGTCTTTTTCTTGTACGCTTCGCTATTTTTGACTTTTCAGATACACCCTAAGAAAAAGCACCCCCCAACGCAGGATAACCGCACCCCCTAAATCGAAATGCACCCCCCTGAACAGACGGTGCACCCCCCTAACCGTTTTTCTATCAAAACGCGATACCTTTTCCAAAAAATAAGAGACACGCGAAAGCGTGTCTCTTATTTTTTGGGTTCACTCATTTCATTCGTTCACCCCAAGGGTAATTAAAATGCTCGGTGGAAGTGAATCCCACCTCCGCCAAGATTTTGCTGCGCAAAATGCTTGCACGGCGCAAATGCGCCGGTTTTGGTATCCGTGGGACATTTAACAGCGCACAAACAAATGAATTGCTTGTGCACCAAGGTTTTCGCACAGCGAAAACACTTGTGACGCGCCGCTTGGCACGCTTTTTTGTTTTTCCGCAGACGGCTCAAAGGTTCACTTGGGCCGCTTTTTTTGTTTACTGCCCCAGGCTCTCGACCCATTTCTGCACGCTTGCCATGCTCTCGCGGCTGCTCAGGCGCTTGCCGGGGAGCCACTTTGTCCCCTTCGAGCAAGCGGATCTCAAAACGTCCTCGCCGCCCATGCCGCTGCCGCCGGAGGTGGCAAAGGGGATGACGGTCTTGCCCGAAAAGTCGTAGCTTTCGAGGAACGTCTCGATGATGCGCGGGGCCTGATACCACCAGATGGGAAAGCCCACGAACACCGTGTCGTACTGCGCCATATCCGCGACCTTGCCCGCGATGGCGGGGCGGCTCTTGGGGTCCTTCATCTCGATGGTGCTGCGGCTCTTTTTATCCATCCAGTCCAAATCGGCAGCGGTGTAGGCCGTCTCGGGCGCGATCTCGAAGAGGTCGCCGCCGGTCACACTGGCAAGGGTCTTGGCAAGCTTCGCGGTCTGGCCGCTGGCGGAAAAATAGGCAACTAAGGTTTTCATTCTACTGCACTCCTATCTGTTGAAATTTCTCACTGTTTCGCTTCCGGAAGGACCTCGTTGATGCAGGAAAGCGCGTTGAGCGTGCGCGGGAAGCCGATATACGGCAGGCACACCGTGAGCGCCGCGAGCAGGACCTCCTTCCCGTTGCCGACGGTGGCGTTCCCGCCGACGTGGGCCTTGACCTGCCCTTCGCAGCCGCCCTGAGAAGCGAGGATCGAGAACGTCAGCAGCTCGCGCTCGTGGATGGTCAAAAACTTTCTCGTATAAAAATCGCCGAAGCAGTAGGCGGAGAGATAGTCCTGAATGTTCTTCTGGTTCTCCGGCGCGGCGGCGCGCATCGCGTCGATGTGGTCGCCGAAGATCGACTTCTGCGCCGCGATGCCATCTAAAAGGCGGCTCTCCTCCGTCACGGTCTGGCCGCTCGTGAGCGGCAGGACGATGCCCTTTTCGGCGAACACGGCGTTCACCGCGTTCACGGTGTTTTCCGCCTTGCCGAGGCCGATGTACGGCGCGCAGTGGTAGACGGCCTCCTTGATCTCCTCAGGCTTCACGCCGCACGCGAGCGCCGCGGCGATGTGGCGCTTGACCTCGTTCATCGTCTGATTCGTCGTCGCCACGACCAAAATGACCAGCTCGCGCAGTCTGGCGCTGAGCTTTTCCTCCGCGTAAACCTCGCCGTAGATGAGCCGCTCCTTGATGGCGGCAAACTCGGGGTCGGTGACGCCGAGTGCGGACGCTCCGCCGTACAGCGCCTTTGTGGTCTTTTCCGCCTGTTCTGCTCTGTTCATTGCAATGCCTCCTAATGCGTATCCTTTGCAGTCGCGGCACGAATGCTCGCACCGGCTGCTTTTCTGTTCTTTCTTCCCACATTTATAACGTTTTGTTCGCTATGTCAAATCCCCATTTTGAGAAATGCAAATTTTGCGCACACCGCGGGGGAACTGCGCAAAAAAAGGAGCATTCTTTCGAATGCTCCTTTTTTCACATGAAGTTTGCGAAGATCGACGCGCCGACGACCGTAAGAAGGCCCGCCACGACGATGGACAGGCTGCTCATCGCGCCCTCGACCTCGCCGATCTCGAGCGCCTTGGCCGTGCCCAGCGCGTGCGCGGCCGAGCCAATACCCACGCCCTTGGCGATGGGGTCGGTGATGCGGAAAAGCCTGCACACCGAAACTGCGATCACGTTGCCGAAAATGCCGGTGATGATGATCATGGCGACCGTCAGCGTCACGTAGCCGCCGAGCTCTTCGGAAACGCCCATGCCGATGGCCGTCGTGATGGACTTAGGCAGAAGCGTCACGTATTCCTCGTGTGTAAGATGAAAGAGCTTGCTCATCACAAACACGCTGCAAAGCGTCGTGATAACGCCGGAGAGAATACCGGCGAAGATGGCCTTCCAGTTGCTCTTCAGAAGCGATAGCTTTTCATAAAGCGGCACGGCGAGGCACACGGTCGCGGGCGTGAGCAGGTAGCTCAAATACTTCGCGCCCTCGTAGAACGTGTCGTAGCTGATGTGCGCCGTCAAAAGCACCGCAATGGTCAGCACCACCGAGATGAGCAGCGGGTTGAAGAGTGCGAACTTGAACTTTTTTTGCAGCAGCACGCCGATGCCGTAGGCAGCAAGACTGACAGAGACGCCGAAAAAGACGGACTGTTCAAAAAATGTCATTTCTTCTCCGCCCCCTTCTTGCCCTTTTTGAGTACCGCCTGCGTCACAAGGCCGGACACGGCCATAACGACGATCGTTGTCACCGCGGCAATGACGAGATAGGCGACAAGATTCGCCTGAATGACGTCCCACGAAGCCATCAGCCCCACGGCGGGCGGAATGAACATGATGGGCATGATCTCAATGAGAAAGCAGGCCGTGTCGTGCACATCACTGAGCTTGATGATGCCGAGCATCAGGCAGAGAAACATCAGCACAAGGCCGTAGATGCTCGCCGGAACGGGCAGAGGCAGAAAATAATTCAGCAGCTCCCCAACAAGCGAGACGATGAGGATGATGCCGAACTCCTTGACATATTTCATGATTTTTCCTCTCTTTGTGTGTTAATTTTCATTGTACGGCGCGCACTTTCCCCTGTCAATCGACGAACGGGCGGGATTCCGCCCCGCTGCGCGGCTTTTTCTTAACAAGGTGTATAAAGGCGGCGCAAACACCGCGCTTTCACCGCCCGTGTGCAAAATCCCATCTTCTGCAAAAAATCGTCGTCCGCTTTGCACAGAACAGCCCGCGCGGATTTAGTCGAAGCGCCGAACTTGCAGTTTTTTCTCCAAAAGGCGAAAAATGCGCGCTTTTTTACGTCTAATTAAGATAAAAGCCGATGCTTCGCCGCCGCTCTCTGCCGGGGCGGCGAAGCGCCGAGTGGAAAATTCATACAGGGAGGATAACACCATGCAGATATCCACACAGCCGCGCAAAAGACTTTTGTTCGCCGCGCTCTTCCTCGCGCTTTTGATCCCGCTTTTCTTTGCATTCGCACTCCGCGCGCAGCTACCGCTCCTCGGTTTCGAGGGCGGCTCGCCCCTGATCGACTGGGTACATCAGAATACGACTGGCAGCGGTTTCTTGCGGAAAGTGACCGGGGACGCCACCTTTTACAGTCTTGTGCTCCTTGCAAAGGACTCGCGCCTCGGGGCGCTGCTGTTTTTCCAGAGCATCGCCTGCGCCTCGATCGCGCTCGTTCTGCTCTGGCTGACGCTGTACTGCAAAAGGTCCTATCTTGCGCCGTTTACGGTCGCCTACACGATTTTGTCCGCGCTCATTTTCCTGGCCACCATGGGCGACTATGCCATCAACTCGCAGGCAGAGGAATACTGCGTTCTGATGCTCTGGGGCTCTTATCTGCGGGAGGGGCGCGGCCTCGGCTCGGTACTCGTCTATCTGGCCGTGGCGGGATGCTATTTTATCAGCCTCGCGCGCAACCGCAAGGCGGCGTGAGACGTTCCCCGACTTTTCCACAGCAAAGAAAAACGGCGCGGTCTCCCGCGCCGTTTTTTGCTTTTCCGTTTTCACATCAGCGTCATATAGCTGACGCCGTCGAGCGCTTCAAGCGCCTGGATCTCCTCGTCCAGCGTCGTTTTGCCGTTCACCCAGAGGGTGAACGTGCCGCACACGGGGCCGCCGCTCTTCTCCTGCGTCTCGCTGAAGAGGTTCAGGTCCCAAATGTAGTGTCCGTGGCCCTTTACCTGGCGGATGATCTGGCCGACCGTGCTCTTTTTCTCCATCTCGAAATACACAGTGGAGACGCGCTGCGTCTTGCGGATGCGAAGGTCCACGCGCCGCAGCACTTGCATCGCAAGGAAGATGAACGCATAGCAGATGATGCCGCCCGCGTAAAAACCCGCGCCGAACGCCGTGCCGATGATGGCGACCGCCCACAGGCCCGCCGCGGTCGTCAGGCCGCGCACCTCCTGATTGCGCGTCACTAAGATCGTGCCCGCGCCGAGAAAGCCCAGCCCCGTGATGACCGAGGCCGACATGCGCACAAGGTCCGTCTCGCCGATGCCGGCAACAAAGATATTCGTCATCATCACGAGCGCCGAAGCATCGCTCACGATGATATACGTCCGAAAGCCCGCCGCCTGATTGTGCCGCTCGCGCTCAAAGCCGAGCGTGCCCGCGCAGAACGTGGAGAGCAGGATGCGCACCACGATCGAGAGCACCGTGATATCGGTGAGCTGTTGAGAGATCGCTGCCATAGGATCTATTCCTCACTTTTTGCAAAAAACTGGAAATACCCGCACAGCAAACTATGCCTGCCGCGCAGGAAAGATACCTTTCCGCCGCAGACTCAGTCGCTCGCCTTTTTGAGCTCGACGTTTTTCTCGTAGGCCACGGTCACGGCGTCAAACACCGCCGCGCGCATGCCGCACTTTTCGAGCGTCTGCACGCCCTGGATCGTCGAGCCCGCGGGCGAGCAAACGCTGTCCTTGAGCACGCCGGGGTGCTGGCCCGTCTCGAGCACCATTTTCGCCGTGCCGAGCATCATCTGCGCGGCATACTGGATCGCCGACGCGCGCGGCAGACCGCACGCGACGCCGCCGTCGGCCATCGACTCTAAGAAGATCGCGGCAAAGGCCGGGCCGCAGCCCGCGACCGCCGAACCCGCGGCATGCAGCTCCTCCGCCAGCGGGAAGAGCTTGCCCGCGGGCGCCATGTAGCGCAAAAATGCCTCCTGCTGCGCCTTGTCGCAGTTGCCGCTGCACGCATAGAAGATCACGCCCTCGCCCACGGCGGCGGGCATGTTCGGCATGATGCGGATGACGGGATAGTCCCCGCCCGCAAGCTCCTGAATGCGCGCGATGTCCGGTCCCGTGACCATGCTGATGAGCACCGGCGCGCTCTTGCGCTCCTTGAGCGCCGGGGCGATGCCCTTGAGCACGTCCACGATCATCTGCGGCTTCACGCCGAGGAAGATGTGGTCCGCCTCGCGCGCGATGATCTCGTTCCTGCTCACAACGGCCCCGATGCGCTCCGCGAGCGTCTCCGCCTTTGCCTTCGTGCGGTTGGCGAGCAGCACCTCCACCTCGCCGCTTCTGGCCGCCGCGCTCGCCAGCGCGCCGCCCATATTTCCTGTGCCGATAAAGCCGATCTTCATCATCTGCCGTGTCCTTTCTACACCCATCAGGAGCCCAAGCGCAGCCCTGTACCGCACCCCGCCCCTGTTTTCATTATCAGTAAAGGATATATCAACCCCCGCCGCCTTGTCAAGCACCGCGCCCGCCAATCACCCGTTCAAAATAATGTTTACCGCACCGCCTTTACGGCCTTCCGGCCCTTCCCTTGCCGCATTAGCTGCCTTACGGCAGCGAACAGGCCCCCGCACTCAAATCGGCGCACCATCTCCCATCCACCTCCCGCCGCATTTTCTGCCCTCACGGGCAGAAAACAGGCGCCAGCGTCGCAGACTTTTACCCGCAAGGGGTATGCAGCATCCGTAAAGCAGCAGAGCTGCTAACGGCTGCCCAAGCGCCGCGCACGGCGCAAATAAATTTCAATCGTTTTTTCTGACGTCACCGTCGTGGCATTACGATTTCCACGCCCTTTCGGGCGCGCCAATCGTGCCACTTCCTCGAAACCGGCTCGCTTCATCCGCCACTAGCGGCGCTTCGCCGATTTTCATGTGCGTCAGAAAAAACACTTCTCACGGAGCGCGTGTCGCAGACGCCCTACGGGCGTCAAGGCACGAAGCGCAGTGCAACCCCCTCAAAAAAGAGAGGCTGGCCCATAGGCCAGCCTCTCTTTTTTGAAGTCATAATAGCATCGTGACCCCATTATCCTCGATCCCGATCTCCACGACCGGCGCGCCGGGGTCGTACTCGCCGTCGAGCGTCCAGGGAATGTCCTCGGCCGTCTCCGCCGTCACGTGCTTGACATGGCGGAAGATGAGCCCCTCGGAGTCGTAGTAGTCCTTGTTGATGAGCGCTAAAATGAGCGCCTGCATCGCAGCCGGCGTTCTCGGCACGGGCACGAGCAGCAGCTCGAACTTGCCGTCGTCGAACGACACCTCGTCGGGCGAGAGCTTCATCAGCCCCGCGATCGACGTCGAATTGCTGATCGCACCGAAGAGGTATTCCCCATCGAAGACCTCGCCGTCCGCCGTGATCTTCATGCGGTACGGGCAGAGCGTGTCGAGATTCTTGACGCCCTCGAGTAAGTAGGCAAAGTGCCCGAACATATTCTTGATATCCTGCTGGACGGTGTAGGTCGTTTTTGTGAACGCGCCGAACGACGCGACATAGACGAAGTTCCGCTCGCCGAATTTGCCCACATCGAGAGATCTCGGCTTCATGCGCATGGCGGAGGCCGCCGCCTCGGCGGGGTTCGACGAGATATTCAGGCTCGCGGCAAAGTCGTTCGTGCTGCCGCCGGGCAGATAGCTCACGAGCGGGCGGTATTCTCGCGGAATGCGCATCACACCGTTCACCGTTTCGTTGAGCGTGCCGTCGCCGCCGTGGCAGACGACGACGTCGAATTCCGGCCCGAGCGATTCGGCGAGCTCCGTCGCTTCTCCGCGGTGCGTGGTCTTTCGCACGGAGACGAGATAGCCCGCCTCGGAATAGATCGCGGCGGCGTCAAACAGCGGCGCGAGGGATTTGGTCTTTCCCGCGCGGGGATTGACGATAAAGAGCAGCTTTTTGTCGTCCATGGGTTCCTCCTCGTTTGCTCTTCACAGCATCAGACCGGCAAAGCACCCTGCGCCCTGTCGGTCAAAATCACCCTCTGCCAAAAAAGTCAAGTTCTGTTCATCTTCATTAACAGAGAGTAAAGATTATCATAACACACGAAATGAGCGGTTGCAATTCCCAGCAAAAAATAGTAAGCTGTTTTTGGTATCTTTTTAGCAGTCATTTAACGCATTTTACCCAAAAAAAGGGGGAGCCCATGAAGCAGAACAAAACCTATCTTCACCTCGGCGTAACGCTGATCGTCTCGGCCTGCGCGGTGCTGATGTTTTACGACACGTTTTTCCAGTCCCGCGTGCTGCTGGACTTTTTCGACAAGCTGATGAGCGTGCTCTCGCCGGTCATCTACGGCCTTGTGTTCGCGTACCTTCTCGCCCCCATCGTCGACTTTTTCGACCGGTATATCCAAAAGGGGCTGCCGAAGGTCAAGTCCTCGCTCGTCCGGGGGCTGAGCATCCTCGTCACGTGGATCTGCGTCATCGCCCTCATCTACCTGATGTTCAGCATCCTCATCCCCGAGCTGGTCGACAGCACGAAGACACTGGCCGACAACTTTGAAAGCTATTATAAAACCGTCTACAACTGGGTCAACAGCCTTGTGGAGAATCAGACGATCTTCTCTGACGACATCTACTCCGACCAGCTGCTCTCCGCACTCAACGGCTACTACGATAAGCTCGTCAAGTGGGTCACCGACACGGTCATCCCGCAGGCGCAGGTCGCGATCGTCGCCGTGACCGGCGGCATCTGGAGCGTCGTCATCTTCCTCAAGAACCTTCTCATCGGCATGATGATCTCGGTCTATCTGCTCGCGCGCAAGGAGAGCTTTGCCAAGCAGTCGAAGAAGATCCTCTACGCCATTCTGCCCGAAACGCCGTACCGCCGCACGCTGCGCGCCGTGGCCGAGGCTGACCGTATCTTCAGCGGCTTCGTGCGCGGAAAGCTGCTCGACTCGCTCATCATCGGCATCCTCTGCTTCATCTGCTGCTCGATCCTCAAGTTCCCGTATACGCCAATTATTTCGGTGTTCGTGGGCGTGACGAACATCATTCCGATCTTCGGCCCGTTTCTCGGCGCCATTCCGAGCGCATTCCTCATCCTGCTCGTCAGCCCCAAGCAGTGCCTTTATTTCATTCTCTTCATCATCGCATTGCAGCAGTTTGACGGCAATATTCTAGGGCCGAAGATCCTCGGCAAATCCACCGGCATTTCGAGCTTCTGGGTCATCGTGGCCATCGTGGTCGGCGGCGGCTTCGGCGGCGTGCTGGGTATGTTCCTCGGCGTTCCGATCTTCGCGTGCATCAGCTCGCTTGTGAACTGGTTCACGAACCGCAGCCTCACGAAAAAGGGCGTGACGGACGACGCGATGTTCGCCCCCGCGCCGCTCGCCTCTCCGGATGAAAAAAAGGACTGATCTCCCCATGAAAACCCTGTACCGTGACAACAAAGGACTGCACCGCTGGCTTTTCGCCTGCGGCGCAGTCCTTGTGCTTTTCTATCTTTTCCGTGGAAACCGCGCGGCCGTCAATTTCTGGGTCTATTCGGTCACGCTGCCCTTCGAGCAGTTTCTGGGCCGCGCGTGCGCGGCGCTGCCGTTTTCGGTCGCGGAGCTTTTGTATGTGCTCGCGGCGGTCACGGCGGTCATGCTGCTCGTGCTGATGGTACGCTATCTTATAAAGTCGCGCCAAAAAGGGCGCGCCGCGTACCGCTGCGCGCTCTTCGTGCTCGATTTGTTTCTCACGGTCTGCGCCGCGTTCTCGCTTCTCTGGGGCGCGAACTATTACGCGGACGACTTCTGCGACAGAAGCGGCCTTTCGCCCGAGCCCGTCACGTATGAAGACTTAGTGCGCGTCACGCAGTATTTCGCGGACCATCTCGCCGAGGCGTCGATGCACATCGCGCGCGACGAAAACGGCCTCTTCACCGCCGACCGGCAGGAGATTCTTAACTACGCCGACACGGTGTACGACTGCCTGTACGGCGAATTTCCGTTCCTCGACATGCCGGACCAGAAGCCCAAGGGCATTTTCTTTTCGAAGATCATGAGCGCGATGAACTTCACGGGCTTCTACTTTCCGTTCACGGGCGAGTCAAACGTGAACATGGACTCGCCCGCGATGCTGCTGGCCTCGACCTGCGCGCACGAGCTCTCGCATCAGCGCGGCATCACGTCCGAGCAGCAGAGCAACTTCCTTGCGGTCCTCGCCTGCACGCGCTGCGACGACGCAAACTACAACTATGCGGGCTGGATGCTCGGCTACATTCACCTCGGCAACGCGCTGTACCGCGTCGACCCCGACGCATGGCAGCAGATTCGCGACAGCTTACCCGACGAGATCGTGCTCGATCTGCGCTGCAACAGCGCCTACTGGGCGCAGTACAAGGGCCTCACGGCCACCGTCACCCAGTCGCTCAACGATAAGATGATCAAATCCTACGGCGATGAGCTCGGCACGCAGAGCTACGGCGCGGTCGTCGACCTGCTCGTGAATTACTACGCCTGAGCGCCGCTCGTCTCGCGGTACGATTTCAAGAACTCTCTCGTCCGCTCCTGCTGCGGGTTTTCGAAGACCTGCTCGGGGCTGCCCTGCTCCACGATGACGCCGCCGTCTAAAAACACGACGCGGTCGCTCACGGCGCGGGCAAAGGGCATCTCGTGCGTCACGATGACCATGGTCATGTGCTCATCGGCAAGAGAGCGGATGACGCGCAGCACCTCGCCGGTCAAAAGCGGATCGAGCGCGGAGGTCGGCTCGTCGAAAAAGAGAATTTCCGGCTTCATCGCGAGCGCGCGGGCGATGGCCACGCGCTGCTGCTGCCCGCCCGAGAGCTGATAGGGATAGGCGTTTTCCTTGCCTTTTAGTCCCATTTTGTCGAGCAGCGCCATCGCCTCGGCCTCGACCTCGGCTTTATCTCGCTTCTGCACCGAGATCGGCGCGTCGCAGACGTTTTTCAGCACTGTGTAGTGCGGGAAGAGGTCAAACTGCTGGAACACCAGCCCGAACTGCCGCCGCACCTGCGCGAGCGCGGCTTTTCCGGCGTAGACGCTTTTGCCGTTTTCCTCGCGCGCGGCGACGTTTTCGCCATACGCGAGCGTGCCGGAATCCATCGTTTCAAGCAGCGTCGCGCAGCGCAGCATCGTCGACTTGCCGCCGCCCGAGGGACCGATGATCGACACGACCTCGCCCTTTTCCACCTTGAGCGACACGCCCTTTAAGACTTCGAGCAAGCCGAACGCCTTTCTGGCGTTCCGCATTTCAAAAACTGCCATTGCTCTCCCCTCCCTTTAGCGGTAATAGCGCAGCACCTGCTCCCATTTTTCCATGGCGAAGGCGACCACATAGTTGAAGACATAGTAGAAGACACCCGCCGCCACCAGCGCCAGCATGCCCGGCGTATTCGGCGAGGCAACGATCTGCTTGGCGCGCGTGAACATCTCCACCGTGCCGATGACGGACGCGAGCGACGTGTCCTTCACCAGCGTGATGACCTCGTTCGTCACCGCAGGGATGACGCGCTTGACCATCTGCGGCAGGATGATCTTGAAAAATGTCTGTGCCTTGGTGTAGCCGAGCACCTGCGCGGCCTCATACTGCCCGCGCGGGATGGACTCGATGCCGCCGCGGTAGATCTCGGCAAAATACGCCGCGTAGTTGATGACGAACGCGACGATGACCGCCGTGAAGCGCCAGTTGCCCGGCACCGTGACGCCAAGCAGGAGCTTCGGCCCGTAGAAGACGACCATCAGCTGCAGCATCAGCGGCGTTCCGCGCATGATGGAGATATACGCCTTGATGAAGCCGCGCAGCGGCGTCAATCTGCTGCGGCGGCCAAACATCACCGCAAGGCCCAGCGGCATCGAGAATAGCAGCGTCAGCGCAAAGATCAATAGCGATGTGACAAAGCCCTCGGATAATAGCGAAAGCATCGTGGATACAGTCATGTTGATTTCCTCCAAAAATTATATCAAAAAAGCGGCAAAGCCGCTTTTTTGAGTAGTTTTCGCTGCGCTTTGTGCCTCGGTCGCTCGCCAAAGTCGAGCGATTCGACACACGCTTCGCGCAGAGTGTTTTTTTCGACGTACACGCCGTCGTAAAAAACGGATTTTATCGTTACTTTTTGATAAGGCACAGGCTGTCGAGCACGAGACCCTGATCGACGTACTTCTGCGCGATCTCCAGCATGGTGCCGTCCTCGGCCATCTTGAGGAGCTCGGCGTTCACCGCGTCGCGCAGCTCGGTGTTGCCCTTGAGAAAGCCGATGGCGTACTGCTCGGTGGAGAGGGGCTCGTCGAGGATGACATAGTCGCCGTCGTTGTTCGCGATCTGATACTGCGCAACGCCGAGGTCAGCGGCCACGGCGTCCACCGTGCCCTGGGCTAAGTCCATAAAGCCCATGTTGTAATCGCCGAGCTCCACGACCTCCTTGAGCGACGCCTTGAAGTCCTCGTTTTCGTTGATCGCGTCGACCGCGGAGGACGCGGCCTGCGCCATCACGCTCTTACCGGCGAGGTCCGCGAGCGAGGTGATACCGCTGCCGGCCTTCACGACCATCACGATGGAGTTATCCACATAGGGGTCGGAGAACGTGTAGTCATTTTCGCGGCCGGTGTAGGTAAAGCCGTTCCAGATGCAGTTGATCGTGCCGCTGGAGAGCTCGGCGTCCTTGCTGTTCCAGTCGATGGCCACGGCCTCGTACTCCCAGCCGAGACGCGCGCACAGCTCCTTGGCCATTGCGAGGTCAAAGCCGTCATACGTGCCGTCGGCGGCGATGAAGCCGAACGGCGGGAACTCGGCATCAAAGCCGACGATCAGCTTTTGCGTCTCGCCGCCCTGCGCGTCCTGCGCATCACCGGTATCGTCGGCGGTGTCGTTCTTGCTGCCGCAGGCGGCAAGGGCCAGTACCATCACGGCGGCAAGCGCCATTGCTAAGAATTTTTTCATCGTTTCTTCCTCCTGTAAGTTCCGGCGCTTGGCCGTTTGATTTAGTGTGGTAACACGATAACGCAATAACGTTCGACAGTAAATACACGCACTTTACAAAGATGGATCGGTAAAGCAGCCATCTTTTTGCTGCTTTCCACAGTTTCTGCCCGCTAAACGCAAAAAACGAACGTCCGTTCCCCTCTTTTCCCCGCTTTACGCTTGTTTCTTTTTTTGCCGTGTGCTACAATGCAAGCAAGAATTTTTGATCGCAGGAGGCCATTTTTATGCTGTCTATTGATATCTCCCATGCCGCTTCGTTTCTCCCGTTGCCGTATGAAGCGGCGCTGCGCCCGCGTCTCGAGCGCGCGGCGGGCTGGCTGCAAAACGGCGGCGGAAAGGGCTCTGATTTCATCGGCTGGGTCACGCTCCCGCGCGACTATGACAGAGGCGAGTACGCACGCATCCTCGCCGCGGCGAAGAAAATTCAGGGCGATTCCAAGGCGCTCGTCGTCATCGGCATCGGCGGCAGCTATCTCGGCGCGCGCGGCGTGATCGAATGCCTCTGCTCCCCGAACTATAACTTAAAGAAGAAGTCCACGCCGAACATCTACTTTATCGGCAACGGCCTCTCCTCCGACGCGCTGCGCGAAGTGATAGAGCTCATCGGCGACGACGATTTTTCCGTCAACGTCATCTCGAAGTCAGGCACGACGACCGAACCCGCCGTCGCGTTCCGCTTCTTCCGCGAAAAGCTCGAAAAGAAATACGGCAAGGCCGAAGCCGCGAAGCGCATCTACGCCACGACCGACGCGCACAAGGGCGCTTTGAAGAGCCTCGCCGATCAGGAGGGGTACGAGGAATTCGTCGTGCCCGACAACATCGGCGGACGCTACAGCGTGCTCACCGCCGTGGGCCTTCTCCCCATCGCCGTCGCGGGCGTTGATCTGGATGAACTCATGGGCGGCGCGCAGGAGATGATGTCGCTCTGCTCGAAAAACGATTACAACAATCCCGCGTGGCAGTACGCCGCCATGCGCCACGAGCTCTACCGTCAGGGCAAGAAGGTGGAGCTTCTCGCGTGCTTCGAGCCCGCGTTCCGCTTCATGGCCGAGTGGTGGAAGCAGCTCTACGGCGAGAGTGAGGGCAAGGAGGAAAAGGGTCTCTTCCCCGCGAGCGTAGACTTCACCGCCGACCTGCACTCGATGGGCCAGTACATCCAGCAGGGCGAGCGCATGCTGATGGAGACCGTTGTGCGCTTTGCGCCCGCGGAGCACCAGATGATCGTTCCCTTTGACGAAGTCAATGGCGACGGACTCAACTTCCTTGCGGGAAAGACGATGGACTTCATCAACCGTCAGGCCATGGACGGGACGCTGCTCGCCCATGTCGAGGGCGGCGTGCCGAACATCATTTTGAACCTCGATGAGAACAACGCCCGCACGATGGGCCAGCTCATTTACTTCTTTGAATACGCCTGCGGGCTGAGCGGCTATCTGCTCGGCGTCAACCCCTTCGACCAGCCGGGCGTGGAGGCCTATAAAAAGAATATGTTCGCGCTGCTCGGCAAGCCCGGATACGAGGAAATGGGCGAAGAGCTGCGTAAGCGCCTGCGCTGAATTTTTTGAATAAACCTGAAACTTTCCATTCAGCATTGCAAATTTGTTTCATTTATGCTATGCTGATGCCATCAGAAAGACCATCCCCCGCAAAAGAGGCGGGGATCTATTGAAAGGAGTGATTTCTATGGTCAGACTCATCATGGGTGAAAAGGGCACCGGTAAGACCAAGAAGCTGATCGAAATGATCAATACCACTGCGCAGGAGGATAACGGCAGCGTCGTTTGCGTCGAAGCAAAGTCTACCATGACCTTTGACCTGCACTATCACGTTCGTCTGATCTCTGCCTACGAGTACGACCTGTCCAACTACGAGGCCCTGCGCGGCTTCCTGTTCGGCCTGTACGCGGGCAATTATGATATTTCCCACATCTTCATCGACAACCTGTTCAAGATCACCGGCGGCGGGTGCAACCAGGCGGCCGACGATTTCCTGAACGAGCTCGAGCGCTTCAGCAACGCCACCGGCGTCAAGTTCACCATCTCCGTCTCCGGCGACCCCGCCCTTGCCACCGACGGCATGCAGAAGTATCTGTAAATTTTACTTATGCAAAAATAAGAAGAACGCCTCTTCTGAGGGCTTCACTTAGGGATTTGGCAAAACAACCATATTTCAAGTGAGATAGCCTTCAAGCGGGTCCAACAGAAATAACGGTCAGATTGAGTAAAGAAAGCTTAGTCTGGCCGTTTTTCTTTTGTTTTACAAACAAGGCCGTACCGGTGGAGTGACCCATCGATACGGCCCGTTTTTTATGTCCGGGAACAGAGATTACTTATCCGAAGCCCTGAACAGCGAGACCTCCGCTGTGGTCATATCGAAGTACATCACACGGTTTTCGGTGTCAAACTCGCCGGTGACCTTGTACCGCTTCTTCGGATCGTAATCCGGGATCATCTTCACGACCACCTCCTTCAGATTCTTGTTGCCGCAGCTGAGCGTGGTGGTCTGCTCCGCACGAGGCTTGGAGAAACTGGTGGCCCGTGCCTCATTGCTCTTGCAGACTTTGATGGCGAAAACGTGCTGGGCCGGATCAAAACCGTACTGCACGTTCTGCGGATAGTTCAGATCCTCCAGCACACGCTTGCTGAAGGTGATGCCGTTCTGATTGATGTAGATATCAGGATCGGCGTTCGTGTTGATGTCGATAACCTCAAGGTTAATTTTGGAAAAATCAATAGCCATAGTCTTGGCTCCTTTCTGCTTGATTCGGGTCAAGCTCCGTATTTTCAATGATTTTGATGACCATATCACGCTCTTCCTTGGTCCAATCCATATCCATCAGCATGAAACCACGCAGGACACCGGATTTCACCTTTGCCACCACGAATTTCTTTTTCATGGCGGCCAGCGGCTTGCCACGTCTGCCGAAATTCCCGGAGGAAAGCAGCTCTTGGGCCTTTTGCCACGTTTTCCGGTCAATGATGGCCGTGTGGTTATTTTCCCAGTAATACTGCGGCAAAACGTCCCGGTTCTTTACGGATTTATGCGTCAGATAATCTTTGGAATAGGTCTTCTGGTACAGCACGTCACCACAGTACTTTTCGTTGGAGAGGATACTGCGGATGGTTGCTTGCCGCCAGCGTTCCATACCCTTGGGAGAACGGATACCTTGTTCTGTGAGGGAATCTGCGATTTCCTGCGGAGACGCACCTTCCAGAAAGCTCTCGAAGATGTATTCCACAATACGGGCCTCGGCTGGCTCCACCTTGATCCTGCCGGAATAATCCCGATAGTATCCGATGGTGTTCCGGACCGAGAATTTGTACAGGCCCTCCTGCATACGGTAGCGTATGCCTTCTTTGATTGCGATGCTCTTTTGCTGGCTTTCAAGCTCTGCCAGAGCCGAAAGGATCGAAATCACCAGCTTGTTTTTGCCGTCACTGGTATTGATCCCCTCGGACTCAAAATTGACAGCCACCGGAGGCGTCAGGTCGCTCAGCTTGCGTAGGGCCGTCAGGATATCCACGATGTTACGACCGAAGCGGCTGATGCTTTTGGTCAAAATAAGATCTATTTTGCCTTTTTCGGCATCGGCCATCATCTCTTGGAAACCCTTTCGACCGGCCACAGAGGTGCCGCTCACACCTTCGTCCGTATAGATTTTCACCAGCTCATAATTGGGATTGTTTTCTATGACGGATGTGAAGTGCTGGACCTGCATCTCAAAACTGCCTACCTGCGCTTCTTCAGCTGTGCTGACACGGCAGTATGCGGCAACACGCACCTTGGCGGCCTCCTGATACGCATACTCCTTGCGCTCCGGCATAATCACACGGCCTTTGCGCTCACCACTGCGGTTTTTTGCAATGGTCTCCTGTATGTGTCTCTTTTCCTCCTCCCGGCGGCTGCTTTTTTCGCTCTTGTGTCTGGCACGCTCGATCTGCTCAGCATCCAGTTTCTTTGCCATTACGTTGCCTCCGTTTTCATGATAATCACGCTGACCATGACACATGAGCCTCCTTTCCGTTTATTTGCGTTCCTCATGATCTATCACCCCCTTTCCGGGAAATGGGCAAAAAAATAGCCACATTGAGGAACTTGGTATGATTCCCCAATGTGGCTTTGCGCACGATGGTTAATTCAGCTGTATTTGCCTTTTCGGGCCTATAATCATTCTTCGTCCAGTTTCAGGAATCCCTGTTCAAAGGCTCCGGGGAACTGGAACTTCTTATCTACACCGCCGAAGACAACGACAATTAGACCTCCATCGATGCCCTTGACCTGACCGGTGCCGAATGCCTTATGGGAAACGATGGTCCCAGCATGGACCTTTGAGGTGTCAACGTGCACGGTCGGTTTCTTTGCCACAGGCTGGGCAGTAGGTGTAGGCGGCACGTAAGCCGGACGGTATGTCGGCGTGGATACCGGCTTGGAGGGCTGGACGAGCGGCTCACGTTTGACGCTGCCGTATTTCGCCGGTTTCTCGGCTACCATCGGCAGATCATCTTCGTCCTCATCGTCCAGATCGTAGCTGCTGATATTCGTGAAGACGGGCCGCTCCGGAAGATCATCGTCACGAGGCGCATCCGCCGTCATGGATGCCGCAAGCTGACCGGCCATAGCGTCATAATCCGCACGGCTGATAACAGTGCTGTACAGACCGACATTTTCACCGGTGTGCTTATCAATACCGGTGTAGATCAGGCTGGCGTCCTCATACCGTTTAAATTTGTAAACGGCATCGTTCATCAGGGCCTCGTTGAATACGTTCAGCGATACGAGCAGCTCGAAATCCTTTACGTCCAGACCGGTGACCTTTTTGAATAGTTCCGGCTCCAGCTGCGTGATGACGTCCTGCAAGCTGTATTCCCGGTAATCGGTCAGATACATGAAAACCGGCACACGGGTAGCGAATTTGATCAGCTTTTCCTGAATCATCTTTCGCTTGGACTTGTATTCCTTCTCGGCATCCGTCAGCTCTTTCTTTTCCTTCGGCGTCAGCTTTTCGCCGTCACGCTTGGCCTTCTTGACGGCATTGGACTTGTTTATAATGGTTTCAATATCGGCGTTCAGGCTACGGAATCCTTCAATACGCATGAGAGCGTCCATCGCCTCCTCGCTGGCAAGCAGACGGGCAAGCGTATCGTTGTCAACATTGACGAGCAGTGCGCTCTCCCAGCGTTTTGCAAGCAGTGTGGCGGAGGTACCGGCCATAGCGATATCGAGGATTTCAGCGGCATTGACCTGACGCATGGCACTGCCGTCATACGCCAGCACGGGCAGGAAATTGATGAACTCTCCGACCTTCTTTTCCGGATTGCTTTCGGCCACGTTCAGACGGCAGGAATAATCGGAAATCTGGCGGAGTGCACGGTCCAGCGCAAAGTCAAAGACGTAGCATTCCTGTTTGACGATCTCACGCTCACCGTTATCCTTCGTGATCTCCCACGGGCTCTGCACACGAAAGGCCGCTTGGAAATAGGTCTCTGGTGAGGAGAGGTTACGGAGCATGAAGATACCGGTCCACGGTCTGATGGTGACGCCTGTGGTCAGTTTGCCGCAGGAGAGCGTGATGGTCTTTGTCTCCAGTGGATCGCCCATAGAACGGCGAACAGGCTCCAGAGCGGCCACACCGACACCGGCCTGTGTTCCGGCGCAGACGTTCACCTTGTAATCATGGTAGAAAGCGTTCTGCTTCTGCGCCAGCAGATTTGCCATAGCGTAGCAGGAGGCCACGTTCGGCATGAACCACAGCGTATGGGACAGCACGTTCAGAAGACGGGTATCCGAATACGGCATCGGCGGCTTTTGCGCACCGAGCTTCAGTTCGTCCACAGAGGTCTCCAGATACGAGCCACGGATCAGATCCAGCCATTTCTGCACGTAATCCTCATATTTGAAATGTGCGTCCTTGCCGGTGCCTTCAGCGGAGAAGAACACGTTCAGGTCAAACTCATCAAATTCGCCCTGTTTGGCAATGCGCTGGATGCTCTCCGGGATTTTGTATGTAAGCATGACCATTCTCGGAAGAGCGGCGTAGGGATTGACGCCTTCGCCTTTCCATTCGGCCTTGGCCCTCTGTTCATCGGAATAGGTCCAGTTATAAATCTGCTCCTCAATGAACTCACCGGAATTCAGCGCACGGAACGGCGTGCCGGAGAGATAGAGGTAATAGGTTGTGGTGATCGGCAGCCACGTTTCATCGTAGGCGTTACCGGCATCGTATTTTGAAAGATCCTCTTCGTAGGTATCCTCGTCCTGCTCGAACAGCTTCTTTGCGCTGTCCTTCCATGCGCCGAAGTGGTATTCATCGAAAATGACGAGATCCCAGTTCGTGGTGTGGACCCATTCGTTATTGGCCTTGATGCCGCCGGTCTCCTTGTTCACGCCAAGGAAATCCTGAAACGAGCCGAAGCAGACGATGGGCCGGGATTTATCCGCCCTCTGATACTGCTGATCGTTTGTCAGACCGCCGGGAACGGTAGGCCGTGTGATGAACTGCCAGCCCTCGAAATCCATGTGCGTCAGCAGATCCTCACGCCATGCGGTCTGCACCGCCGGTTTAAAGGTGAGGATCAGCACACGCTTCATGCCCATTTTCTTTGCCAGCTGATAGGCCGCAAAGGTCTTGCCGAAGCGCATCTTGGCGTTCCACAAGAATTTCGGCGTTCTGCCGCTGCCTTCCTCGTAGGCAGATTTGAAATACCGCATCGTTACGTCCACAGCGTATTCCTGCTCCGGACGCATAGCGAAGGTCTGTGTGCGGTTTTCAACATTGGCGGTGCCGGTGCGCACGGCGGCAATAGCGGCCTTGACATCGTTCACAGTGCATCTGAACCACTCGCCGCCCATGCCGGTAATCTGCTTTTTCCGGAGGACCCGATGGACGTCATGATCGGTAAAGGAACTGCCGTCCGGGTACATGGCGGATTCACGCAGAACGATACGATACGGAACAGAGCCGTCCGGACGCTTTGTGGGATACTGCTGGGCCACACGCTTGTCAACATCGATGGCGGTATAGCCGACCTTCAGCAAGCCCTTATATTGAGGATTGGTATCCTCGTAGGCATAGATCATCGGGTGCGAATCTGGCCGTTGAGGGAAAAACTCCATTTCTGCCATTACTCGTCACCTCCGCTTACCGCATCTTTGTCGGGCCATATCGACTGTTCTATGTATTCGATTTCCTCTTCCGAGAGGCCATATTTCTTATACAAATATTCATCCGATATGGGCTGAGAATAATCCTGTGCCGGAACGAATTTATAGACGTGTTTAGCTCCTGCTTGAGTAATCTTTACGATAGACACCATGAAATGGAAGAATTTCGTGTTGATATAACTCAGCACATTTTCCGCTTCTTCTTGTGTGTCAAAGGGGCCGATTACGGAATAGGTTTCTGTGCAAAGCGTATTAGGACCAGCGACAAAAGCGTTCAGCTTGTCATTACCAGAGCTACCGCTGCCCCATGCTCGAGGAATAAATAGTTTCCACTTATCGATGTATTCTTGCCCCTTTCTGGCCGTGGAGCGGTCGATGTAACCCACGCCATCTTTTCGCCATCCGTAGTAATAGAAAACGGCGGCTCCTTTAAATGGCTTCAATTTGAAATCAGGTTTTACACGCAAATAACTATTCTCTACACGCACATCGTATCCAAACGGGTCGTTTGCGCTCATTATGTCATAAAAGAGCGGTTCGTTTTTTGCCTGTACTTTGTGAAGAATTTCGATTTTACGGCTATCACGAATGAATACATCAAGACCTTTCTCAAGCAAAGGACGTACCGAATAAACATCGTGGCCGTTCTGGTGGGTGTATATTTCGCAATCACCATCATGCCCCTTTTCCCATAAGAAATAGGACACTCCGCCTTTGATCTCAACACCGGGGAAGCATTCAGATGCGTCAGGGAAATCATGAATCACCTTTATCTGTCGATCGTGGATCATTTCGTCACGGAATTCATTAAGGCCACGTCCGCCGGTAAACCAACGGGATGGAGTGATCATTGTTAAAAAGCGAGGTTGGAGTTTTTTTGCCTGTGTGACGAATTTCTGATAAATGGGAATGGCACTTGCCCCGTGGCCGCCATCGCTGAGTTGATATGGCGGATTGCCGATAATAACATCAAATTTCATATTGAATATGCCCTCCGGTTTCGTTGTATGAATCATTTCATAAGCGTGCGTCTCTAAATCCGCAGAGCGTTCATACTCCTTCTGCGAAGCACCACAAAAAACACAATTGCCGTTCTGCCAGCGATGCTGGATATTTTTGAATCGCACATTGCCGTCAATGTTGTCAAAATGGACCACAGAGTACTTTCCATTCGCAAATTTGGAGCAGTACAGGCTGCGCCGGGAAAGATGCGAGGTCAGTTCCGTAATGGCGATGCCGTAAAGCTGATGCTTGAAAATATGATCCGTGCGCTCCTGCAGATCCGGGTACAGCGGCTCAAGACCCTTGAGGAGCCTTTTCGCAATTTCACGCAGAAACACACCACTCTTGCAGGCTGGGTCAAGGAAAGTAGTATTGGGATCGCTGAATAACTCCTGCGGCAAAAGGTCCAGCATGGCGTTAGCCACTTCCGGAGGCGTGAACACCTCATCGTTTGACAGATTTGCAATGCAGGACAGCACGTCCGGATTGTACATCGTGTTATAGAGATTATTGGCCATGATCTTGGACCCTCCTGTAATCCGTGACGTAGGATGTGAGGAATTCACCCTCGTCACTCGGTTTTTCTTCCAGCATGGATAACAGATTCATCTGACCGTATTCGTCATCCACACGCTTTTTCTTTTTCGTTGCCGCCTTCGGCTCGTATTCACCGGCCAGCAGCTTATCGAAGCGGTAGTCTTTGCGCTGCATTTTTGTGCCCATTACGAAAGACCATTCTGAAAACACGATAGGCTCGTCCGTATCGTTGCCGTTCTCGTCTACCACCTTCAGGCTCAGCGCATTGCCGCAGACGATGTTCCGGCTGAGTATGAACCGCACGGCCTCCCGGCAATCCTCGCTGACTTCCTTTTTGCAGATATTCTCATATTCCGCATTCCAGATATCATAGAGCCGCTGGCGGCAGGCGATCACGTTATCGATCAAGAGATCCACGCCATAAATGCTCGCCACGGCGGTGACCGACTGTTTCTCAAATTCGAGAGGCAGCGGTTTTTTCTTTCTCGGAGGTATAGCCCGTTTCTTTGCGGCCTCCAGCTTGCGGCGCAGGATCTCGGCTACGAAATTGCCGTCACCGCACGCTGGCTCCAAAAACCGGCTGTCAACACGCTCCGTCTCCTGTTTTACCAAATCCAGCATGGCGTTAACCTCACGCTCGGCTGTGAATACTTCGCCGTGCTCGGCCACACGCTCTCTGGATTTTACCTGTTTCGTCATAAAATCCCTCCGAACGCCATCATTCTTCTTTCGGGCTGTCGGGGATGAACTCCACGATATCATCCACCTTGCAGTTCAGGACCCGGCAAATTTTCTCCACGGATTCAAGGGACACGTAATAATCCCGGCGCAGACGTGTGGATATGTTTGCGCTGTATCCAGCCTCCTGCTGAAGCTGGGCCGGTGACATATTCCTATCGATCAGCATATGAAACAGTTTTTTGTATGTAACAGCCATCTCGTGCCTCCTTGCACCTAACGGTTATCTCGAACATTACCATTTATTATATCACGAAAATATGAAAATTTCTACCGCCTTCGGATGATTTCCGGAGGCTTTTTTCATTTTTTTTTGGCCAAACGGCCCGTTTTCCTCCAGTGGGTAGTGAAGGAAAAAAGTTTCCGATTCTTTAGACCAAAGCGGCGATTTCTGTCCAGTGGGTATTGAAGGAAGATATTTTTCAAAATCTTTCGTTCAAAACCGGCAAAACCCTCCAGTGGGTAGTGGAGAGAAGAAATTTTCGGAAACCGTCAGTTTTGGCCCTCTGCCGAGGCTACCAGTTGAGGGACGAAAATTTTCTTCAAAAATCTTTGGTCAAAACGACCTCTCATGACCGGTGGGAAGTGAGAAGAGATTTTTTCTCCGAAAAAGCGGACCACTTGGACGGTTTTCCTCCAGTGGGTATCGAGGACGGGATAAAGCCCTCCGGAAAGGATGATTACAGATATGTACGAAAAGCTGCCACAGGAATTAAAGGAACGAGGTGCCTTCTGCCTCTGGAAATATGAGGAGCGTGACGGGAGCAGGACCAAGGTGCCGTATCAGACGAACGGCCTCCGTGCGGATTCCGCAAATAAAGCCACCTTCACCGATTACGCCATAGCCGTCAGACACAGGGCCGGATATGACGGCCTCGGCATCGGCGTCTTCGGGGACATCTGCGCCATCGACATCGACAGCTGTGTCGAGGACGGTGTGCTGTCGGATATGGCCGAGGACATCATCGCCCGGATGGATACCTATACGGAATACAGCCCGTCCGGGTCCGGCGTGCGGATTCTGTTCAAAGCCTCGATCCCAGCCTATGACAAGGATCGCTATTACATCAATAACCGCCAGATCAAGCTGGAGGTCTATGTGGCCGGGTACACGAGCCGTTTCGTCACGGTCACCGGCAACGCCATCTGCGGCACCGGTATCGAGGAGCGGACGGACGCTCTGGCCGAGGTGTTGGAGAAATATATGCGGAGGGCCGAAAAGCCGGTATCCCGTGTGGCCGCTCCGGGCAGCTACCTCTCCGATGAATCCGTTCTTCAGAAGGCGTTTGCCTCCAAACAGAGCGAGAAGCTCAAAGCCCTGTGGGACGGCGTCATCCCGGAGGGAAAATCCCACAGCGAGGCGGATGCGGCCCTGTGTGCGATGCTGGCGTTCTGGTGTGGCGGCGATACCGAGCAGATGGACCGGCTGTTCCGTCAATCAGCCCTGATGCGGGATAAGTGGGAACGGGACGATTACCGCACGGCCACGCTTACCAAGGCCGTGGCAATGTGTGTCGAGTTCTACAAGCCCGTGGGCAGGTCCTCGGCGGCGGACGATTTCAGCGATCTCCGGCAGATCGTGGCCTCGCTTCATCCGGCGGAGAATGACCGTTATCCGTGGAACGACATCGGCAACGGCAGATTGTTCGCTGACGTGTTCAAGGATATCGCCCGTTTCGTCCCGGAGCGAAAGCAGTGGCACATCTATGACGGAACACGCTGGGTCTCCGACACCGGGTCCCTGAAAGCGATGGAGCTGTGCAAGGCTCTGGCCGATGCGCTCATGCGGTATGCGCTGGACATCCACGATGAGCATAAGCGCAAAAGCTACATCGATTTCTGCCGGAAATGGCAGAGCCGCCATGTGCGCATCACGATCCTCTCCGATGCACAGAGCGTATATCCCATCTCCATGCAGGAGTTCGACAGCGACCGTTTCCTGTTCAACTGCGCCAACGGTACGCTGGACCTCCGCACGATGGAGTTCCGAGGTCACAGTGCCGAGGACCGGCTCACGAAGATCACACCTACGGAATATGACCCTCATGCTTACAGCGACCGCTACAGCCGCTTTATCAGCGAGATCATGAGCGGTGATACGGAGAAGGCCAAGTTCCTGCAAAAGGCCCTCGGCTACTCCGTCAGCGGCGATACCCGTTTCGAGTGTATGTTCTTCCTCTACGGCGAGACTACCCGTAACGGCAAAGGGACGCTGATGGAAAGCATTCTCCGGGTCATGGGCGATTACGGCAGAGCCGTCAGGCCGGAGACGATTGCGCTCAAACACAGCGTGAACAGCCAGAATCCCAGTGAGGATATCGCCCGTCTTGCTGGAATCCGTCTCGCAAATATCTCGGAGCCGAGCCGTGGCCTTCTGCTCAATGCCGCACAGGTCAAAAGCATGACCGGCAATGATACGCTCAACGCCCGGTTCCTGCACGAAAACAGCTTCGACTTCCAGCCGCAGTTCAAGCTCTACGTCAACACCAACTATCTGCCGGTCGTCACGGATACCACGCTTTTCACCAGTGGTCGTGTGCTGATCATACCCTTCGACAAGCATTTCGAGGAATGGGAGCAGGACAAGGGCCTGAAAGCGGAGTTCGGCAAGCCGGAGGTGCAGAGCGCAATTCTGAACTGGATGCTGGAGGGATACCGGCTCCTGCAGACCGAGGGCTTAACACTGCCGCAATCCGTGATAGACGCCACCAACGCTTACTATCACGAAAGCGACAAAATCGCTCAGTTTGCGGAGGACTGCCTCATAGCCGATGCCGGGGCCGAGACCAAGACCTCCGAACTGTATGACGCCTACCGCACATGGTGCGCCGGGAACGGCTGCTACGTGGAGAACAACAAGAACTTCATTGCCGAACTGCGGAAGTTCGATGCCGGGAAGGTCATACGCAAGCGTCCCAGATCCGGTGGAGAGAAAACCACAGTGCTCATGGGCTATGCGCTCCGTGAGGCCGTTGAATTCTTGAAATAAGACTCTGGGGCACATGGGGCAGCTTACTTTGGTTTTTTCTATAGAAAAACGTTCTTACGAAATAACCATAATTGCTTGCCCCATCTGCCCCAAATGAAAGGCGGTGGTCAAATGCGGTATATCCGTTCTCCCTGTGACCGGTAGGGCGGTCAGAATCTCTGTGACCTTTCAAGCCGGACAGCGGCGTGGGGTCTCGTGCGTAAAAACGCGAAATCAAAGGGGTAATTAACCCCCGGCTCATTTTTTCAAAAAACAAGGAGGAAACGACAATGTTTCACAAACTGATTTATCAGAAAAAGGCCGCTTTCACAGATGCCGATGCGAGAGATTTCTCTACCAAGGACTACACCTGTGTAAAGCTGCTTCTCACCAAACGAGGACGCCCTGTGGCCATCCTCGAAAGCAACGATACGAAGAACTGGCACTGGAGGGTCCAGTACGGTTTTTCCACAGTGGTCTTCAAATCCTATGCCGAAGCCATGCAGTTCTGCCGTGAGCGTTTCTTTGACCTGAACGGCAAACCGCTGAACGGAGGCCGGGTATGAGGATCACGGACGAAAACGGTTTGCCGGAGACAAGATATTTCCCGGTCATCGCCATTGACGATTCCGGCCATCAGAAAGTGGCCCTGTTCCCGGCGATGTCGGCGGATCAGTTCAAAAGCTCCGGCAAGCCCTATCTCGAAGAGGTCATGCCTCACATCTACCATCTTCACGGCCACACGAAATCGGACGAAATTGCCTGTCCGTGCTGTGGCAAACAGATGGAACACTACTACACACCCGATAATGCGGCCATGTATCTTTGCCGCTACTGTCTGTAAGGAGGACAAAATCATGAATAATCACATCAACAACAAGTACGTAGCTACCGGTATCAGCAGCTACAACGACAGTTTTTGGAAGGCCATGCGTGGCAGCGACAAAGCCTACGGTGACCTCATTGACGGCAAGCACAGCCTCACCAACACCTATCTTCTCCCGGAGAGCACTGCCACTAAGTATTCTGCGACCCTGAAGGAAAATGACCTCTTCCGCAGGATCGGCACCGTTATGAATGCCACCAAGAGCGACAGCAAGATCTGGCTCTCCGACAACGATGATTTCCCGGCGTGGGTATCCGAACACGGCACCATTCCCACAACCGCAGAGAGTTTCCCGAAGAAGGATGTGGCCGCTCACAAGCTGGCTATCATCACCTCCATCGAGACCGATTTCATCAGTGACCTCGGTTTCGATCTGGAAAGATACCTTGTGGTCCAGTTTGCCAAGCGTTTCGGCAAGGCTGAGGAGGCCGCTTTCATCAACGGCACCGGCGTCAATATGCCGAGAGGCATTCTGCACGATACTGAAGGTGCCGAGATCGGCGTGGAGGCAGGCGGGGACATCAGCTTTGACGATGTTCTGGCGTTGTACTTCTCCGTCTTCAAGCCCTACCGTGCAAACGGCGCATGGCTCATGAATGACGAGACGGCTCTGAGGCTGAAAACGCTCAAGGACCAGAACGGCCAGTATCTCTGGAATCAGAACAGCGATACCATCCTCGGTAAGCCTGTCCACATTTCCGAGTATATGCCTTCGGACGGCAAGCCCATCGCCTTCGGTGATTTCTCCTACTACACCATCGTTGACCGTATGCCGCTCACCGTGCGCACCCTCTTCGAGAAGTTCGCACTTGAGCAGAAGATCGGCTATGTCGGTGTCGAGCATCTGGATGGATTCCTGCTCCGTCCGGAGGCCGTAAAGGTCATGAAGATCAACGGGTAAAAGACAGGAGGGCCTGTGGCGGCCCACACTGTCACAGGCCCATGCTGCCGATGGATGGTGGATTATGGACAAAAAACAGAATATCCGTACCACTGAAAAGGTCATCGGCGGTACGGTCTACATTGTTGAAGCTGTGGTCAGCGAGGAGGCCAAGGAAACGGTCGAGGCCAAGGTGAAACGCTTGATTTTGAGCAATCTGAAGCCTCCCTCGCTGATCGCAGAAAGTTATCAATTAGATAAGGAAATATGACTTCACTTCTGCGGTAGAGTACGGTAATATGCTCATACGCTTGAAGGCTGTCGGTTAGGAGGCGTATTGAAAAATGAATAGACAGCTGAATATCGATGCGGCCCTTGACAGCAGAATCACCGCACTCTACTGCAGATTATCCCGTGATGATGAGCTTCAAGGTGACAGCAACAGTATAAAAAACCAGAAAGCGATTTTACAGAAATATGCGGATGATAACGGATTCCGCAACACCCAATTCTTCGTGGACGATGGCTACAGTGGGACCACCTTCACAAGACCGGATTGGCAACGGCTCATCGGCATGGTCGATGAAGGCCGGGTCGGGACGCTTATCGTAAAGGATTGTTGTGGCATAATGGGACTAAATCAGAAAGACCTTGAAAATCAAGGCTTTCCGGCTTAGTCCCTTCTTTTTTGACCTTAAAGAAGACAATGCCAAACATAACAATCAGCGAATCGGATATGAACTGGACGATACCCGCACCCTGCGCGGCAGGAGGACCGCAGGGGCAACCATTTATCCGGTAAGCTGAGCTGATCTTTACGCTGAAAGGAGTTCTTCCCATGAAACAGGGAACTGTGATTTTTGATGAACGGACCGGCCGCATGGACATCCGGTTCGGCCTCGCTGACTACTACGGAGGTCTGCACTGCGGAGAATGCTTCGATGTGATAGTAGGCAATCATTGGAAGCCCACGCGAATTGAGATGGACGAGAGCTGGTATCTCGTCGGCATCAGGACCGACAACCTGATCGGTCTGAGGGTACGGATATGAAGACCTTTTTCAAAGAGGTCCTTCTTCCGCTCCTGGCAGCACTGTTCCTGGCTCTCCTGTTCAAGCCGGTGTATATGCAGGACGGATGCTGTGACTTCTTCCTTATGTGGCTGCTTGTCGGCTGTCCCTTTGGAATACGCAGGATGAATCTGTGGCTTGTCCCGCGTGGGTTCGGCATTTCCGGTACAGTCGGAGTCTTTGCCCTGAACATCATTGTCGGTGGACTGATCGGAGGGCTGATCCTGATAGCAGGGCTGCTGCTCGGTGTCATTCATACCATTCGAGAAATTATCTGAACTACATCAAGAAAAACTGAGAGGATTTGTTTCTTTCTCCATCACGGAGTAAGAAGCAAACCCTCTTTTTTTGTTGCCCGAAAGCTGGAAATATCTGCCGCTTGCAGATAACGGCACTGAGGCGAAGAAAGGAGAATTGGAAAATGAGCTATATGACTGCCGGTACTCTGCAAGCCTTTGAAGCTCTCATGCAGGAAGCTCCCGGCGATGATCACTATGACAGCGGGTGCGAGGGAATCTGCCCGGAATGCCGGTCATGCAGATTCCATCGTCCTTATTGGAAATATCAATCCTGCGTCTTTGAGGAATGCCCTTATTACCCCGTACCCGTATCAACACGAAAATATATTGACCGCGCCTTCGCTGTCGGAAAGGAAGTTAATCATGGATAACAAAATCGAAGTCTTCAAGAATGAACAGTTCGGTGAGGTGCGAACGATCCTCGAAGGAGAGACACTCCTGTTCTGCGGTTCAGATGTTGCAAGAGCATTGGGGTATGCTATTCCGTCCAAGGCTGTGAATACACACTGCAAAGGGGTTTCCAAAATGGAAGCCCCTTCTCATGGCGGGACGCAGACCATGCTTTTTATAACCGAAGGCGATGTTTACCGCCTCATCGTGCGAAGCAAACTCCCCACCGCTGAGAAGTTTGAACACTGGCTGTTCGATGAAGTTGTCCCTACCATCCGCAAGACCGGCGGCTACATGACGGATTCCCTTCTGGAACGCATTCAAAATGATCCCGCTGTCATCTTTGAGTTTGCAGACGCGCTTCTGGCAGAAAGAAGACGCGCTTCGGAGTTGGAAACTGAGTTGTCAAAAGCAAAGCCCAAAGCAGACTATTTTGATGCCTTCATCAATCCGGATGACTGCACCAATATCCGAACGACGGCGAAGGAACTCAAAATCCCGGAGCGCAAGTTCGTCCAGTTTCTTCTCAAAGAGAAATTCCTGTTCCGATCTCCCTCCGGTCAGCTTCTTCCGTACAACAAGCACAGCAACGATGGCTTATTCATCGTTCGTGATTTCGTGACCTTCTCGTTCACTGGATCACAGACATATTTCACGCCAAAGGGCAAAGAAATCATTCGGCTCAAGTACATGAAAAAGCAGAATGAACTTGCAGCTCTCTCACCAAAGGAGAGTTGATCACATGGCAGTCTATCGCGTAAACAAAAGCCGTAACTACACGGTTATGTCGAACTTCCATCTCAGAGACAAAAACCTGTCACTCAAGGCTGTCGGCCTTCTCTCCAAAATGCTGTCATTTAACGACGGCTGGAAGTTCTCAACCCGAGGCTTGTCTGCGATCTGCAAGGAAGGACCCGATGCCATCCTCTCGGCGCTGAAAGAGCTTGAGAAATATGGGTACCTCGTCAGACACCGACAACGGGACAATAAAGGCAGGATGGGCAGCATGGTCTTTGAGATATATGAAGAGCCGCAACCCGATTTTCCACACACGGATAATCCACACATGGAAAAGCCCGATGTGGATTATCCAGATGTGGATGAGCCACACGAGGAAAACCCGGCACGAATAAATACTAATCAAGTAATTACTCAAGAAAGAAATAACTCTCTGAGTAAGTATCAATCTATCAATCCTGACGGGATGGATGTGATTGACGAACGAGAGCGTTATGAAGAGCTTATTCGGGAAAATCTTGAGATCGACATTCTTTCCCAAGACCCCCACTACGACATTGACCGGGTGAACGAGTTGGTTGAAATCATGCTGGATGCAGTCTGTTCCAAAAGCCCGACGATCCGCATCAATGGCGAGGATATGCCTCAGCAAGTGGTGAAGTCCCGCTTCCTCAAGCTGGACAGCAGCCATATTGAGTATGTCCTTCATGCAATGGATGAATGTCCCTCCGACATTCGGAACATCCGGGCATATTTGCTTACGACGCTGTATAACGCATCTCTGACGATG
Organism: Oscillibacter sp. ER4; assembly: GCF_000765235.1. Lineage (GTDB taxonomy): Bacteria > Bacillota > Clostridia > Oscillospirales > Oscillospiraceae > Hominicoprocola > Hominicoprocola fusiformis. The sequence continues at coordinate 29,631 of NZ_JPJG01000064.1, forward strand.
GACAACTACTACTCGGCCCTTGTAAATCATGACATGAACAGTGAGCGCGTCAAGTATCGAGGGCAATACTATGATTACGACTCATATGAACCCGGCACAACGCTGTAACGGAAGGAGGTCAAGTTATGCTCATCATTATCTGGCTCAGGGGTGTGCCGCCTTAGCTGCTGCCCTCAGCCCAAGCAACTCTCAGAAAGGAGGTTCCCATGCAGGATGAAGTAAATACCAAGGTTGTTGCTATTGCCATTAAGGGCGGCAAGATCACTGCCGAAGTGCTGGATAAGGCACTCAGGAAGTTTGTAGAGGAAATCGAGAAGGCGCAGAAGACCGCCTCTCAGCCGAAAATCTACCGGGGTAAGCAGTCCATCAAGCATCTCGTGGCTCAGAATGCCGCCATCAGCAACATCGAAGTGACCGACGGAAATATCAAGTCCTTTCAGCGCACCGCCAACAAGTACGGGATTGACTATGCGCTCAAGAAGGACACTTCGGAGGTACCGCCGCGCTACATCGTCTTCTTCAAGGGACGCGATGTGGATGTGATGACTCAGGCTTTCAAGGAGTTTTCCGCAAGGACGGTCAAGCAGCAGGACAAGCCTTCCCTCCGGCGTAAGCTCTCTCATGAACAGGAGCAGTCCAAGGCTAAGCACAGAGAGAAGGTCAAGGTCAAGACCAAGGATCGGGGCGTGGAACTGTGAAAAAGAAGTTCGACATCAAGCGCCTCATTCTTCTCAATTTCCCGTATGTCATTGCGTTCTATTTCATGGACAAGGTTGCTGCGGTGTTCAGGCTTGCCCCCGGAACTGAGCTGATTGATAAGCTCACCGGAGGATTTGCCAGCTTCGGGACAGCATTTGCAAATCCTCTGCCCAGCTTCCACCCGGTTGATCTTCTCGTTGGCGTGGCAGCAGGAGCTTTACTCAAGCTGGCGGTTTATGTGAAAGGAAAAAACCGCAAGAAGTTCCGACAGGGCGAGGAATACGGATCTGCCCGATGGGGGAAGCCGGAGGACATCCAGCCATATATGGATGATAATTTCGAGAACAATGTCATCCTAACCCAGACCGAGGCACTGACCATGAACAGCCGCCCGAAGCAGCCGAAGTACGCCCGGAATAAGAACATCATGGTCATCGGCGGTTCAGGTTCCGGTAAAACCCGGTTCTTTGTTAAGCCAAATCTCATGCAGTGCGTCTCCAAGGACTATCCGGTCAGCTTCATTGTCACCGATCCGAAAGGTACTCTACTGGTAGAAACCGGAAGGATGCTTGAGAAAAACGGGTATGTGATCAAGTCGCTGAATACAATCAACTTCAAGAAGAGTATGCACTACAATCCCTTCGCCTACATCCGGTCCGAAAAGGACATCCTCAAGCTGGTCAATACAATTATCGTCAACACGAAGGGAGACGGCGATAAGTCTGGCGAAGATTTTTGGGTGAAGGCCGAAAAGCTGTACTACACAGCCCTCATTGGCTACATCTGGTACGAGGCACCGGAACACGAGAAAAACTTTACTACGCTGCTCGAAATGATCAATGCCTCGGAAGCCAGAGAGGACGATGAAAACTTCAAAAATCCCGTTGACATCATGTTTGATGAACTGGAAGCACGCGATCCTGACCACTTTGCGGTGAAGCAATACCGCAAATACAAGTTAGCGGCGGGCAAAACAGCCAAGTCGATTCTGATTAGCTGCGGAGCCAGACTTGCCCCCTTTGACATTGCGGAGCTGCGGGAGCTGATGAGCTACGATGAGCTGGAACTGGACACGCTCGGAGACAGGAAAACCGCGCTGTTCGTCATCATCAGCGATACAGATGACACCTTCAATTTCGTCTGTGCCATCATGTATTCGCAGATGTTCAATCTGCTCTGTGACAAGGCGGATGACGAGTACGGCGGCAGACTGCCCGTTCATGTGCGCTGCCTTCTGGATGAGTTTGCAAACATCGGTCAGATTCCGAAGTTCGACAAGCTCATCGCTACCATCCGAAGCCGGGAAATCTCGGCGGCAATCATCTTGCAGTCCCAGTCCCAGCTCAAGACCATCTACAAGGATGCGGCTGACACGATTGCGGGCAACTGCGACTGCACCCTCTTCCTCGGCGGAAAGGAAAAATCCACCCTGAAAGAACTCAGTGAAGTGTTGGGCAAGGAAACGATTGATCTATACAACACTTCGGAAACCCGTTAAACCAACAACTCATACGGACTGAACTATCAGAAGGTCGGTAAGGAACTGATGTCTCAGGACGAAATCGCCGTCATGGACGGCAGCAAATGTATCTTGCAGCTTAGAGGCGTGAGACCTTTTCTCAGTGATAAGTACGACATTACGAAGCATCCGAGATACAAACTGCTGGCCGACTTTGACAAGCGGAACGCCTTTGACATCGAGAAATACCGCTCCCGCAAGCTGGTGGTTAAGCCCACAGACACCTTTGATCTCTATGATGTGGGAGAAATCAAAGAAGACTAAAGCCCCGTTGCTGCACTGCGCAGTGAGCCAAGCCTGACGGCAAGGTTCAAAGCAGAACAGCGACGGGGCTTCTTTTTTTATGCCCACTTTCAAAAATCAACATGAAATCAGGAGGAAAAATCTATGGCATTTATCAATCAGGCAGTCACGGTCCTGCAGACTCTCGTTATAGCCCTCGGCGCTGGCCTTGCCGTGTGGGGCGTGGTCAATCTGATGGAGGGCTACGGCAACGATAACCCCGGTGCCAATGCTCATGTGTGGTAAAGTAACACACAAGAAATTGAAAGACAATCAGCTGACTATTCCGTGTCTATTTATAGCTAAGGTTTTGAATC
>NZ_JPJG01000007.1 GCF_000765235.1 Oscillibacter sp. ER4
TTGCAGCACTCCAATCTTCATTATTTTACGCCAGTATTCGTTTCAAAGATATCAATAAGAAATGGCAACATTGCTTCCTGTTCCCTAACATATGATTGATAGCTAAATATTGCACCTGGTGCATCCAAATCATTTGCATTGCCAACGCATACAAAACCGTTACCTTCAATCCCTATGTAAGTAGTTATATGGTGCATCTTACCGCTGTCATTTTTTTCAATTAAATTCATAAGCGTCAGACCATCACCGATATCATATAGGTCGATTCGTTTCTTTGATTCCTTTTTCATTCTGTCAGACCTTCCCCTTTCACAAATGCAAGAATCTCTTCATAGGATCTGCTGCTATTTATAACCGCATCCATTAATTCTTCCTTACGCAGTTCATTACGCATTTTTCACTGTTGCGAAGCAAGTTCTCATTTAACAACGAACAGCTTGGCAAATATCTCCGATGTCACAATCCAGATAATCACAAATGCGCAGCAGGACAGAAAGAGCTACATCTTCACCTTTGTTGAGCTTGCTCATCGTACCGGCAGCAAGCCCCAAATCTCTTTTGAGCCTGACCTTCGTGATGTCTTTCTGAATAAGAAGCATCCATAATTTTTTATAACTGATCTTCATAAAAGCACCTCTCGCTTTCACAACTGTGAGCTAATATAAGGACTCAGTTTATATTATAGCAGAAAAAGTCGAACTTTTCAATTTACCAATACAAGGATTAACAGAAAAGTTCTAATTTCTTGGACTGTGTTGTTTATCCATAGTCCCGACATATAAAAGCGGGCCTGACATCAAAACAGCCAGACCCGCTTTGTTTACTCGCGCTGAGAAGAACGCTCCTGTCTTTGCTCCTGATCTTCATCAATTCGGAGCAGCATATCCACATTCGCCTTAATGGTATCTATCTGCTTCATCTCTTTTTTGAGCCTTGCCCGCTCATCGTAAAGCCCTTGCTGTTCCTCTGTAAGACGCTGCTGTTCGGCTTGCAATGCTTTCAGGCTCGGTAATTTCTGATCACCCTGCATGGCAAGAAGCGTACTTTTCGCAGCCTCAAAGATGACGAGTTCTGCTTCGTGCTTTGCCCTGAATGCTGGCTTGTCTTTGGCCTTCATGTAGGCATCGTAGACCGGCTTGAGACGCTGATAGTTGCTGATATTTTTGATGAGAGGCTGCACCTGCCGGAGGCGAGCTTCAATCCGTTTCAGGTCCTCGCCGGTGCGGGCATAGGAACTGTGAATATCCTCAACCTTTTTCTCAAGATCGGCATATTGCAGGAGATTGTTTTCGGTCAGATAGTTGAGTGTCTTCGCCGCTTCCTTGAGGTTGTTGATCTTAGCCCAGTGTTCATATCCCTTGCTCTCCTGAGCCTTGATACTGTTCTGGATGTCAATGATGAGAGAGACACCTTTTCTGCCTGTCTGCATCTGACGCTTGCGGGGATTCCGTCCCTGAATGCGTTCCTTAATGCGCTCTTCGGTGTAGTTTTCTCCGATGGTTTTTGCTCGTGTGAAACGCTCTTGACCTTCGGCACGGAAGGAGATGTATTTACCGGTTTTGATTTCATATCCGGCATCCTGCATCAGCTTCAAGAACTCATCAAAGTCCTTTGCCACGATGATGTTTCGGTCAATGGTCAGCTTGAGCTTTTGCTTCCAACTCGTGCCTCGCTTGGCTTCGGTGTACTCCTTGTAGCTCATGCCTTTGCCCTGAGAGGGAGGGATGACCGAGAGACCGTTTTCCTTGCAGAGCTGGTCGCTTGCCTCGCGCATATCATAGTAGATTTTCTTGTAGCTCTTGTAGGCATGATGATCCACAAAGTCCACGGCATTGAAGATCAGATGATTATGAACATGGCCTTTGTCAATGTGGGTAGTCAGCACATACTCATATTTCCCGCCAAGGATCTCATCTGCAAACTGCTTGCCGATCTCATGCGCAAGCTCTGGCGATACCTCGCCAACATCAAAGGACTGGATGACATGGCGGGCAATAATTTTGACGGGATTCATCCCTTGCTGCTCGGCAATTTTTCGCGTCCATTCAAATTCCTGAGCCGCTGTCTCGGCTGCACATCCGTAGGAAGAGACAAGCATTTTATCGTCGGTCTTCTCAGGGTTCATGATGTACGCAAGAGCCTTGTTCAAAGTTCCTCGGATTGCTTTGATCTTAGTAACTGCCATACTTCATCCAGCTTTCCTTTCAGCTCTGCAACATCGTCCTGATAGAAGCGCCCCGTAGAGTTCATCCTTCGGCAGATGCTATTGATATTCGCTCCGATCTTATTGACTGCCGCAGCAAGTTTCTTCTGCTCAGTGTAATCCACCTGTATGATGTAACCGTCAATCGCCATCTTGCGAAGATATGCCCCCATGTTTTTTGTTTTCAGCATCTCCATTTTCCGCTCTATGATCGCCCGTTCTTCCTCGGTGACCCAGAACTTGAGCTGCACTTTCCGCGTTCTGTTTGCCATCGTTCCGTCTCCGTTCTTCGTGAATTAAAGGGCTTGGGATTATCCCAACAAGCTGAAAACGGCGGTTAAGGGGAGGGTTCCCTTAACGCATTTTTCTCCGGTGGGTACTCACCGGATTTGCTTGCTATTCTCTAAAATCGTAATCCCAGTCGGGAGTCCCCGTAAAATACCCCTTCACTTTACAACGGACAAAAAATTGGCGTTTGATGGCTATGCGCAGAAAAAATAATCAAAAAAGCTGTCGTTTACGCTGTGGCTGTCAGCCTATCTCCCATACAAAAGCAGCAGAATCGGAGACATCTATGTCATCCGGCTCTATCTCCGGAGCGCAGCATTTACCCATTGCTGCGGGCGACATGAGGCAGTCTTCCATCTCGTAGCTTGTTCGGGAAATGATGTTCAGTTCACCCCAGTTGTAGTCGATGGAGATGAGTTGCCCCAGTTCTACGCCTGATGCCCTGCAAAGAATCTCTGCCTTAGCCCGCGCATTCTGAGCGGCGCTTATCAGCAGTTCCTCGCTGACCTTAGCCGGATTTTTTACCGTGAATGCAATGCTGAGTTCGGGATCGGCTTTGCTGCCGGTAATGGCAGATATGACCGTCGCAAGGTGCTTGCTGTCGAAATCGAAGGCAAGTTTGAGTCGGTAGACACAGGCATATCCGGCAAACTCGCGCTTATAGTTGCCCTGGCGATCCTTGACATTCTCGTACCGCGTCTCAACATTGAAGCTGGTTGTTTTCAATGCTTCTTTCTCATATCCGACACTGACCGCTGCCGCTTTCAGGTTTTCGATGCGGCGGGCAGCACCGTCCATCGCTTTTTCATAGTCGCTGTCCATAGACTCAACGGTCATGGAAATCGTGATGTAATCCGGCCTTGCCGATACATTGCCAACGCCTTTTACCGTAATGGTTTTCATCATTTTCTTCTGCCTTCCTTTCTCGCTTCATAGTCTTCGTCGATGCGCTTCTTCCAATCGGCACCGAGCGGTGCGCTGCATCGGACTGAGCAAATGGCCTCGCTCAAAACCTCGTAGTTAAGCTGCGTTCCTTTCCCGTCGGAGTGATAGTTCACGGCGCGGTCTTCGCTGATGCCAAAGTGTCTTGCCGTTTCAATCGCGTCGATGTTGGCACCCAAGAACAGGAACTCCCAGCCGTACTTTTCCTTCTGGCGCTCGATCATCTTTTTGACCTTATCGCTGTCATAGCGACGGCTGGCGTTCTCCATTCCGTCTGTGGTGATCACAAACAGGGTATGCTCCGGCACATCCTCAGCCCGTGCGTATTTATGGACATTGCCGACATGATGAATCGCCCCGCCGATAGCGTCCAGAAGAGCGGTGCATCCGCGCACCGTATAGTCCTCATCGGTCATCGGTTTGATACATTTGACATCCACGCGGTCATGAATAACCTCGCTGGTATTGTCGAAAAGAACAGTGGAGATGAGAGCATCGCCCTCGGCTTTTTGCTGCTTTTCAATCATGGAATTGAAGCCTCCGATGGTGTCTGCCTCAAGGCCACGCATGGAGCCGCTGCGATCCAGAATGAATACAATCTCGGTCAGATTCTTTCTCATGTTCAGTACCTCCGTAAATGAAAATATGACTGCTCGGTTTTCACCTTACAGTCATATTATACGGATTTATTCGGTTGGTTTGGTCGCATGGCAAGCGACAATTACTGCGGCTCAGGAAAGCCGGATAATATCATACATATCCTGCTTTAATTCCCAAAAACCAATCGCAGGAGGTTCGCCGCCTGTATTGGCTCTCATTGCCTGTTCCCATTCGCTGAAAGTGTAGTCATACAGGAAACAGACCTTATCAGGAATACCGAGAAGTGTTTCCAGATAGGCGTTAATCGTATCGTGGAACTTCGGATGTCTCCTGAATGTTCCGGCATATCCGTTCCATACAGGAAACTCCATGTCGCGGGCATCCGTATATCCGATCCTCCCAAGCTCCGAGGCACGACGCAGCTCATCGCGCACTTCCATCAGAATGCGTCCGAGATAATTTTTGCCGTTCCACTGGCTCGGATGGCCGCAGTCCGGATCATCAATCGCAATGCCGATGCCCCATTTCGTGTCCTTTGGAGAACACTCTGCAAGCAGGTTCTCACCGGTATCAAGCAGTTCCTTGAGAATATCCGGGTTCTGTTCAAACTTCGCCCGGACACCCCGTTTAACGATGGTGTAGGAAGCCTTATCCCATACATCAGCATTGAACTCGGGGAAGTATGTGCGTCCCAGCTTCTTCATTTCGGAAGGGCTGTCACTTTGAAGGATTCTCTCACCAAGATCGTACTGCCGGAACATCATGACCTTGTGGTACATCATGAATTGCTCGGCAGAAGTGAAGTGCTTCCCGGCATAGTCAAACTCTGCGTGATACCAGTTGCTAAAGCAGCCGTGTTCTTCGTACTCATGGTAAAATCCGATCACATTTCTATCCGGTTCGGGGATCACAAAACTGTCGTTGTCTTTCGGTTGCAAGATCATTCCAGTACACTTCCTTTCGTTGGCAGCTCGATGGACAGAACATCGTCCATCGGTATTTTGGTTCCGTTCTCCATAAAAATGATTCTCTCGAAGTCATCTATCTTTTTGACGGTGCCGGAGGCAGTAAGATATGCGCCACCTGCTTTTCTGTCATCCGGCTTGAAATAGGTTATATGGACTTCCGGTTCTTCGTCCAGACTGTCCATAAGAAGCTGAAACTTCATATTCAGAATGCTCAGTTCTTCTTCACCAAGCTCGATTTTCTCATCGGTCAGACGCCCGGTTTCCTTTATGGCCGCGTCATATCCGGTAAGAGCTGCAAAAGGAGAAAACTGCGCCGCACGATCCATCATCGACATCTGCGGCCGGGTGGCAGATACATGGTGCGGCAGATTGATTATATCGTTGTAGTTATCCGCCATGGCATTCCTCCGTATTCAGGCTCACAGCCAGATTGCCTTGACAATCAGCCAGAGAATCAGCAGCCAGATGAAAATAATGGGAATGGCAAAGTACCATTTCTTCGGCTTTCCATCAACCCACATATTCTCAGACTCAGACTGACAGCGTTTCCATACTTCCTTTGGGATCAGCCTGATCGTCAGAGCTATCAGTGCGGGAAGCAGAAGTACATCATCCAGATACCCAAGTACCGGAATAAAATCAGGTATCAGGTCAATGGGTGACAGCGCATAGGCAACGGTAACAGCCGCCGTGATTTTTGCAAGCAGCGGTGTCTCACGGTCCTTCAAAGCGAGAAATACAGCCGGAACATCACGCTTCAATTTCTTTGCCCGTTCTTTCAGCGTCATGCCTTGTGACCTCCGATCTGCTCATTCCGGTCCTTGGCGGTTGCCCCTTCCTCAAGGTTCATGCCTTTCAGGATCGCATTCTTTCCGTATTTCTTTCGGATGGTCAGGACTGCCCGCTGCATCTTTCGCTCCCGTTCACGCTCGGCTTCTTCCTTTTTCTGCTCCGCTTCACGGGCAGCGTAGTCGGTGAAAAAATCAAGCTGCTCAAATTGCGATTCCTGCTTTGGAGCTGAGGCTTCGTCAATGACATGGTTTGCGGTAATGTTCAGTCTGCGTATAAGCAAATCCCTGTAAGCGATACGGTCAAACAGCTCTGAGGTTGCATCCAGAATGAGTTTGGTCGAGGAAGTGTGACGCCCGAGGTTCTGTGTGCCGTGTGAATGCTTCGGTATCTGCCGCCCGTAGTGATCTTTCACGATGTCACCATGATACTTTTTCCGACGCTCAGGATCAGTCAGGTTCTCAATGTCGTAGCCAATCGTGACAACGATCTGATCCGTGACAAGCCCTTTCTCCACCAAATCCATCACGAGAGAATCCGCCATTTCCCGGAGTACGAGTTTTGCCTTCTCGGCGGTGTAAGGCTGATGCAAAACCTGACCGGAGCCGAGACTGTTTGTGCTTGGACGGTATGCCTTGATTGCTTCGATGGTGCAAGGCTCCCAGCCCCACGCATGGTCGATCAACAGCTCCGCATTTTTGCCGAAGAGCTTGTATAGCTTTTCCTCGTCATGGACAGAGCATCGTGCCACATCGCCCATCGTGAACATCCCGTTCTGTTCGAGCTTTTTTGCATAGCCGTGACCCACACGCCAGAAGTCGGTGAGGGGCTGGTGCGCCCAAAGCTCACGCCGGAACTTCATTTCGTCCAACTCTGCGATACGGACTCCGTTTTTGTCGGCGGGGATGTGCTTTGCCACAATGTCCATCGCTACTTTGCAAAGGAAGAGGTTCGTCCCAATCCCGGCTGTTGCCGTGATGCCGGTCGTTTCAAGGACATCCAGAATGATCTTCATGGCGAGGTCATGGGGAGAGAGCTTGTAGGTGTTCAGGTAGTCGGTGACATCCATGAATACTTCATCAATGGAGTAAACCACAATGTCCTCCGGTGCGACATATTTCAGATAGACATTGTAAATCCGGGTGCTGTACTCCATGTAGTAGGCCATGCGCGGCGGAGCGATGATGAAATCAATCGCAAGGTTTGGGTTATCCAACAGCTCGGAATGAAAGTGGGAAGACCCTTCCAGCCGATGTCCCGGCGCGTCATGCTGCCGTCCGGCATTTGCTTCCTTTACTCGCTGCTTGATCTCAAACAGACGGCCACGGCCTGAGATACCGTAGCTCTTTAGAGAAGGAGTAACGGCAAGGCAGATGGTTTTATCGGTGCGGCTTTCATCCGCAACGACGAGGTTAGTGTCCAGCGGATCAAGCCCGCGCTCCCGGCACTCAACCGAAGCATAAAAGCTCTTGAGATCGATTGCGATGTATGTGCGTTCTTTCATGCTCCGGTGACCTCCTTTCATATCGCTATATCAGCTTGACAAACTGGAATTTGAGTCTCTGTAAAGCTGGAATTAACCCATACAATTATTTTAATTTAGAGGTTCTTACGCAATTATCCGTATTTTGTAATTTTTCAATACTGGAATGCCAGTGTAAATCAGCATTCTCCATTTTTATTAAAGCGAAAAACGTAAAATTGCGGAAGAACCAATTTAGATATTCACAATTTTACTTGCCACAGTATCTCGAAAAACACTGTCATGTTCTACCAGGAGCATGGTCGGGGCAAACTCCGTTATGAGTTGTTCAATCTGCATACGTGAGTACACATCAATAAAGTTGAGCGGTTCATCCCATACATACAAGTGTGCCTTTTCACAAAGGCTTTTCGCAATTAGGACTTTCTTCTTTTGCCCGCCAGAAAAGTCTTTAATATCCTTTTCAAACTGTACACGCTCAAAGTCCATTTTCCTAAGAATTGCCTTGAACAAACTTTCATCAAGGTTGTTTTCTTCTGCAAACTCGGAAAGGGTTCCACATAAATACGATGTATCCTGTGGCACATAAGAAATTACAAGCCCAGAGCCAAGTGTTACTGTACCCGTATAATCTATGGACTGCCCGACTACCAACTTTAACAGGCTACTTTTGCCACTGCCGTTCTTTCCATCAAGCACAATGCGTTCTCCCTGTCTTATTTCAAACGAAACGGGTTCACAAACTGAAATGCCATCATAATAAACTACTACATTCGATAATGATGCAAGCAAATCTGTATGGTAATTAAGCGGTTGTATCTTGAGGGCTTCTGCGGTTTCCACATTTTTCAGCAATGCTGATTTTTGTTCGATTGTCTGTTGTTGTCTCGCTTCTATAGATTTTGAACGCTTCATCATTTTGGCGGCTTTATGACCGACATAACCTTTATCTCCTGCCCCAATTTTGGAAGCTTCTACACGTTCAGACCATACTGCAGAGCGTTTTGCCGACTGCTGTAATCGTCTGATGTCCTTTTGCAAACGTTCGTTCTGAGCCAGTTCAAATTCTTGCTGTCGCTCAAAATTTGACATCCATGATGAAAAGTTTCCTCTTTGCACTTCGATATTCGCTCGGTTAATCGATAGAATATGGTCAACACAATCGTCAAGAAAGCGACGATCGTGAGAAACTAAGATGAATCCCTTTTTCTTTTTCAGATATGCCGCCACACTTTTTCTCGCTTTGGCATCCAAATGGTTGGTAGGTTCATCAATCAGTAGGAAATGCCCTTCATTAAGAAAAAGAGCGGCAAGCAAAACCTTTGTCTGCTCTCCGTTGGAAAGTGTTTCAAAAGGTCGCCAAAGCACATCGACATCAACATCAAGATAAGAAAGTTCTCGCATAAGTTCCCATTCTTCCGCAAGTGGGCAAACCTCCTGCAATATATCCTCTGTAATACGATTCTTATCTGAAACGGGATAAGGAAAATAATCAAACTGTACGGATGATAGGATTTTTCCGCTATACTCATATTTCCCAAGCAGAAGATTCAGAAAGGTTGTTTTACCTCGTCCGTTTCTGCCCACAAAACCAAGCTTCCAATCGGTATCAACCTGGAAACTGACATTTTCAAAAACATTATCATAACTTGTCGGATATGAAAACGTAAGGTTTTCAATTTTAATCATTGACATAAATATTATCCTCCTTTGCCTGTCATACGATATAAAGTCGGTTCGGTGAATGTTTACTACGTATAGATTTCACCAAAAGGAACCGACACTATACGGAGTGAATCATGTGTAACTATCTGATCTGCACTATTCATAAAGCACCTCCAAAACAAAATAAGAGCCGCAAGAAAGTTTATCCTTGCAGCTCGTCATAGCATAATAACACCACTAAGCAAAAGTGGCAACAGCACTATATTGAGTAAGATAGACATATAACTTTCTTGCAATAGACACAATAATGCCAAAGTATAGCACTACCGCATATTTTGATTTTATTTGCAAGAAAAGTTAATCATCTTCCCACCTCTTTCTAAATTTCAAAATATTATACCATAAATCGCAGGCAAATACAAGTGGTTATAAAAATTTAACAAATCGCTTATAATACAATCATATAACTTTACGCATTCCTTACTGACCGTAAAATTCCGATTTATTGATAACTCATTATATCATAAATCTATTCACTGTATCATAAATCTATCCACTTTTCAATCTATATCACGCAATTAACTTGGAAAGGAACACCGCCGAGCAATGGGTTATCTCGGCGGTCACTCTTTTACTCGTTGTCCGCTCCATACGATACCGACGACGGAATTCCGTTATCATTTAGATTTTTCTCGATATCCTTCACCGGAAGTGAGGAAAAATACGCTTCTCTTCCCTCTTTTATTATAAGCTCGTGGCACGGCTTGTTTCCGGCGTTGTCGGGAATGCGCGCGTCCATTATGTTCACGGCTATCATCTCGGGAGTAATGGCGGCTCTCCCTCCGGCTTGACCTACGCACACCACCGCGTCGGGTCTGTATTGCTCCACCGCTTTTTTAAGAACCTCTCCTGCCTTTCCAAACACCGTCGGCACTTCGAGCTTTAAAATTTCCGCGCCTTGTATATCGTTTTAAGGGCAAGTAAAGAAGAAACTATGAAGCGAGCTATCGAACGCTCAAAGTTAGACAGAGAAACAAATATTGAATTAGTTGAAACAATGTGGAAGCAATTTTCCAATTTGGGAATCTATGAATTAAATGTTATAGATATAACTACGCATTCAATCAAAGATACTGTTTCCGCAGTACAAGAAAAAATCGCAAGTAAGCGCACCACTCTTGTGGAAGAAAGCGAACTTACTCATGTTGCGGCTCCTGATAATCCCACGAAAGAGTTTGAGAACCGGCAAGAGCGTTTTGCACTATATCGAGCAATGCAACAGTTAGATGCCGAAACTCGTGAAGTAATCCATCTGCGATTAGCCGGTGATTTCTCTTTCCGTGACATCGGTGACATTCTTGGGCACAGCGAAGTATGGGCTCGAGTGCGCTTTTATCGTGGTAAGGAAAAACTTGTAAAGATTATCGGAGGTGATAACAATGCGTGAAACCAATCTTGACTGCTGCGTAGTCAGGGATTTACTCCCATCCTATCTTGAAGAATTGACCGAGACAGAGACCTCTGCTATGGTCAGAGAACACATTGAGCATTGTGCGGCCTGCCGCCAGCTTGAAGAGGATATGCGCAGGCAGGTTCCTATTGAAAAAGCGCCACAGCGTGCACTTAGATTTTTAAAGCGTGTTAAACGCACTCGCTTAATAGCGGCAATTCTTTCCGCACTTGTTGCCCTGTTTTGTATAGGGTGGCTCTATGATTTGGAGTTTCATTATGCCAATACAGAAGCCGGTAGGCTGGAAGCGGTATGTGACTATATTCCTTCACCGGAAGGCAACACTATTTCCGGTGTGGAAGCAGGAACTCCGGTTCGTGCAGTCTCGTGGCAAACAATAGACAATCACCTGCTGATCTTTTTCGCAGCTGATAACGAGGAAAATGTTCATGGTGTTATGCATCTTTACTCTGTTAATCCTGTTCAAATTTTATTCCTCCTCTGTGACTTCCATAAAAAGTATATCCTATGCGTTCTTAAGCTAGCTGCTGTTAGTGCTTCTCATTGCACCCTGGTTATAAAAGCCATACTCACAAACCTCTTCACCAAAACTCTTTACATCTCTAATATAGAACTCTATCTAGCGAACTTTTAGAAAAGATATAAAACATCAGAGTATGGACAGTTGCGGATGTACTTCAGAAAAGATTAGATGTCTAAAAAGCTTGTAGTTAAAGCTTTTTAGACATCTAAATCTAGGTACTAAAACAATTCATCCAGTAAAATATAATATTTTATTTTCTCCCAATCAGGCTTGATCCCCAGTAAGTCAAAAAATAGCTCGACATACTGTTCTTCCCCGATATCCTCCCTGATCGACCGGACGCAGAAGGCAATGTCATACCACTTGTCCGCCCTGCCGCTTCTCCCAAGATCAATAAAGCCACTTACTTTGCCATCTTTCACAAAGATGTTGCTGTCTCCCAGGTCGCCGTGGGAAAAGACAAGTTCCTCTTCGGGCTTTTCCGTCTTTAAAAAATCATACAGCTCGCGCGGATCTTTAAATGGAGTGTCTTCTTCCCAGTTTTCGCAATCCACATCGGCCAGATCGTTATTCAGTAAGTAATCCAATTCGGCTAAGCGGCTGTCTAAGCTATTCGTATAGGGACAATCCGATATGTCGATGGAGTGAAAGAGCCTGATGCACTCCGCATACAGCTCGATAATCTTTTCAGGGCTTTGTTCATCTTCATACTCTTCCGAGCAAAGGACGCCATCGGCCTCACTCATGAGCAGATTGCTCCAGCCATCATGCCGTTCAAAGTGCAGGACCTTTGGAACAGGCAGCTTTCCTTCCAGCCATAGCATCATGTCCTTTTCCCGTTCCACATCATAGGTGGTCCCTTTATACCGGCTGTCCGTCATTTTTAAATATAGGTTTTCATTTTCTCCCACCAGCTTATATACCTTAGCAGGAGACATTCCTTCCGTATCTTTTACGCAGCGGTATTTTTCGATCAGTTTTTTCAATTCCGGTGATATTCTCATTTTAGCCATTTATTATTTCCTTCCTCTTTTCTACAGTATTTAAAGATACCCCAAGAAGCTAATTATAACAAGACGAACTCCAATTCACTGTTCCTTGCATTCTAAAACCTTAAATACCAGAAAACAGCTTTTTCAAAGTTGTTTTCAAAGTTGGCGTATAACATAGTATCGACGGAGCCGATTTTGAAACCACAATTATGATAGAATTTACAAGCTATAAGGTTATTGTCCTGGGTTTCAAGCATTAGTCCATGCAAGTTTTTATGCTTTGCCCATTCTATAGATATATTGATAAGCGCGCTGCCTATGGCTTGCCCCCTGAAATCCTTACATACGGCGATATCTTCTATATAAGCGTACCGGTTCCAATTTTTTCGCAGTTTAACTTTTCCGACGCATTTATCGTCTTGGTAGTAAAGATATATTATCTTATCAGTATTGTCAATATATTCAAGGCAATCTGCCTCCTCATCCTCTTCATCCTCTTCGTCTTGGTAGCTTTTTAAATATGGCGCTTCATAGAGTAATTCTGTAAAGGTCCAATTCTCGTTTTCATACCTCGGTATAATCTTACCTATCACCTCAAATGGTTCGCTGGGTTTATCGATATCTTTCAGGTGCCCTGCTTTCATTTCTGTAATCACTGTTCCCGCCTCTCTTCTATATCAGCGGCATATGTGCTATCCAGGCAGCCGGTTTTACCAGTGTATTTTTTATACATGTCCCTGGTATATTTTGTTATATTCCTATCATACTCCGGATAGGCATAATGAAGCCTTTCCGCCACCTCACCGGATACCGCCCTGAACAATTGATGGCATAGAAATAATGCTTCCCATATGTTTTCATAGGAATCCATCCGGTAGGTGGACAAAAGTTTCTCCCACAAATCCTCGGATATATACCTTTCAATAAACTTATAGTTCTTGCCTACACTTAATTTAAAGCCTGTTTCGATGCCGACCTTCCATGATATCATTCTCAGCAGCTCATGGCGAACAATCTGATTAAAATGATCAATAGCAAATAAAATTTCCTTACGGCACAATCCTTTAATAACATAAGGTGTTACATTCCAAAATTCATTGCAGCAATCATCATACTCCCTTGCGCTTGGCTTTCTTACATGATAATGATAAAAGTCATCTGTGTGCATATGCACAGACTTTTCCAAATCTGATTCTTTTGCAACAGCAGATGCCGTTGTAGTTTTTCCTGTCCCCGGCGCACCTGTGATTACAATAATTCTACCTTGATTCATCTATATTTTACCTCCACAACTTTCGATTTGTCGTTCTCTCACGCACCGAGCAAACTCTGGTCAAAGGCGAACAGAGCCTCGTTGATTTCAAAGACATTGTAGTTCTCATTTTCGATGAAATACTCAATGATGATGTCGAATTTGTTTGAGTGAGACAGCGCGAAACCGGCTTTCATGAGCATATTCTTCGTCTCTTCCAGAGACAGCTCAAGCGCGATGGCAAAAGCAATAGCTGTCGGCTTGCTCGGCTTATACAGCTTATCGCTGCGGATCTTCGAGAAGAGTTTGCGGTCAATGTTGGCTTTCTTGTAACACTCAGCGTCCGTCATGCCTTTTTCATCGATCTTACGCAGTAGCATCTCGGAAAAGCTCTCGTCGATCTGACCCAGCGCTTCATCCAGAGATTTCATCTTCTTGGGAGCTGCCATAGGCATTGCCATGATAGGCTCTGCCATTTCGTCGGCCTCTTCACAGACCGACGCTCCGCAGACCGGCTCCATATCCGGAAGGGCATTCAACCGACGCAGACGCTCCGAGTAGTTGTCGGAATGCTCGTCTACATAGTTATCGTCTATGTACTCGGCAATGTCCGCATAGAGCTTCCCACTGATCTGATACGCTTTCCGGTCGAAGATGACGATGTAGACGGTCATATCGTTTTCCAGAAGAAACTCACTGATTGTATCAATGGCGATCCTCAACGCCTGATCCTTCGGATAACCGTAGATGCCGGAAGAAATGAGGGGTAAAGCAACCGTCTCGCATCCGTTCTCCTTTGCCAGAGCAAGAGATGTACGGTAGCAGGAGATGAGCTTTTCACGCTCCCCGTGCTTGCCGTCCCGCCAACGGGGGCCTACGGCATGGATCACATACTTGCAGGGCAGCTTGTAGCCCTTTGTGATCTTGGCACTGCCGGTTTCGCAGCCGCCCAGCGTCTTGCATTCGGCCAGAAGTTCCGGTCCTGCAGCACGATGAATGCAGCCGTCAACACCCCCGCCACCGAGAAGCGACGAGTTTGCTGCATTGACGATTGCGTCCACTTTCATTTTCGTGATGTCATTTCTGACGATTTGAAGGGGCATAAAACCACCCGCCTTTCTTAGCTACAAATTGGAAGTTATCTACTTCTCCATCACATAATTTGTCAGGTCGATTCCATATCGGATAACTGTTTGTTTCTTCACCACTCGGTATCCTCGATGCTGAAAAAATGGTTTTGCTGTAATGGATGCGTGCGTTGTGATGAGTTTTCCGTTTGCGAGCCGTTCCAACTCATCGCAAATCGCAGATGCAATTCCTTCACGCTGATGGTCTTTATGAACAAACAACCTATCCAAATAACCAGTTCTGTCAATATCTCCGAAACCGACGATTTCATCACCTTCTACTGCGACAATAGTTCTATGCTCTTGAAAAGACTTATCCCATTCATGCAAATCTACTTTTCCTGTTGCCCAGACATTTAACTGTTCTTCTGTATAATCCTTTGCATTAACACTGTGAACGGTTTGGTAAAACAATTCTGCCATCTGCTCACAGTCAGCAGGTTCATATTCTCGAAGCTGCATTTTCTTCCTCACAAAATGCCGATTTATCTATATCTTATGTATTCAGCTCGTCAACCCAGGCTGCAAGCTCCTGATGACTGACGCTCTGTTTGAAAACCTTGCCCTCGACCAGTTTTGCACCCTTGCAGCTCGGAGCAAGGTTTTTGTTGGTCTGTCCCATGCCGCTTCCGCCGGAGGTTGCAAAGGGAATGATTGTCTTTCCGGTCAGGTCATAGCCTTCAAGGAAGGTGTTGATGATATGGGGAGCCACATACCACCAGATCGGGAAGCCGATAAAGATTGTGTCGTAGTCAGCCATGTTGTCCCGCTTACCGGCGATGGCAGGACGGGAGGCAGGATCGCTCATCTCAACACTGCTGCGGGATTTTGCGTTCTGCCAGTCAAGGTCAGCCCTGCTGTAAGGCACTGCCGGTTCAATTTCGTATATGTCCGCACCGATGGCCTCAGCCAGTTTTTCGGCGACCTTTGCGGTCACTCCGGTTGCGGAGAAGTATGCCACAAGTTTTCTGCTCATTGTCTGTTCCTCCAAATTTATTCGTCTTCCTCGTTCAGCACTGCATCCAGCAGCTTTTGAAGAAGGGTAATCATACGGTTCAAATCCATGCCTTCATCTTTGGTCTGCCCCATATGATCAAGCACGGCCTTGAATGCCGTAGTTCTGTCTACTTTCGTTTCTGCATCAAAACGGTCAAGAATATCTTTCATAATTAGCGAGGCTTCTATCTGCTCCTGTGTCAGTCCGGGTATTTGCAGCAAGTCGGCCAGCTCCGCATCTTCCATGATGGTTTCGTATTTAAGATAGTCACACTGCTCGTCTGTCATCAACTCCTGAAAGTAGTTGATCATGATGTGAATGCGAAAACCTCCGTCTTCTTCGGGTGTGATGCAGACATAATGCGCCCTTTCACCAATGTCCTTCAGCAGGGACATATCTTCCTCGCAGTCAAACTCAATCATTCTGAGATACAGGTTGATCTCGGAGTGAAAGCGCTGATAGTCCACAACAGCGTGAATCCGTCCGTGATGATCCTGCGCGAACCGATCACAGCGTTCCAGCAGATACTCATAGTTCGCCTGATCCTCCGGCACAATGACCTTGGGGATTGCGTCCATCTTTTTTGTAAAGGAGGCAAAGAATCCATCCGGTGCCGTGACCTGCTTAAAGACTACATCCGCGAAGCTGTTATTCTCTGATACAAGCTCGTAGTTCCGGTCAAAAACGATATTCTCCATTCTGTATTATCCCTCCGATCACGCTGCGTTTTGTCTGTCTCCCGGTCGGCGTATCACTCACTCCTTGCAGTGATGTCCCGCTGGAAGCGATGAAGAATCGCCTGAGACAGAATGTTCAGGTACAGATACCCGATGTGGTAAATATAATCAATGTCAATCTCGATCAGCCGGGTTCGGAGCTGGGTGAACACAGCTTTCAGCATTTCCATGTAAAGTGTGTCGTTAAACAGCCCCAGTTTGCGGATCTGCTTTTCTGCATCTTCCCATGTCGGGGAGCTTTCAATTTCCCGGCTGGTCATGATGGCTGTCAGAATCTCACTCATGATCAGCTTGCCGGTACTCGGGTCAGTAAGCTCGTCTCTGAGCTGCCGGAGCATGGGTTTGATGCCTCTGAGTGTATTGTTGACAAGGTTGTCATCGCACTCGAAGGCAATGATCTCGGCAATGCACTCCCGCCAAACAGCATATCCAGCGTTGATGAAACCGTCTTCCTCAGCGTTCGGGGCATAGTCCTCGCAATACTCGTCGTAGAAACTTCTGCCGTCCAGCTCATTATGAGCGCAGAATATATGTGCAAGCTCATGAAGCAGAACATGGTTCAGCTCGCCCGGAGCATAGTCAATGTCGGTACGCAGAAGGATTCCGTCCCTGTCACCGGCATTCTTTCCGATGAATGCAGACGCCCGGAAATCAAAATAGCCTTCTTCCTTGTAGCGGTCTGCCAGCCGGTACGGAAAACAGGCTTTGCAGAACTGCTCGAATACCTCAACCTGATTGCCGGTTTCAAAACACGCAAGCACAACATTCTCCGATGAAAAGTCCGCGCCCATCTGCTCATTGAAAACAGCCATTGCCCGATTGAGACAGGCCGTGCAGTTCATTCGGATTCCTCCACAATGCCGTATTCGATCAGAACATTCTTCTCAGCGTACTTCGGATAGACAATGCCGGTCATCTCATACTGATATTTCCTCACGCGACGGAACTCTTTGACAGGTTCCGGTGCAAATGCAGCCGTCTCGCAGTTTTCATATTCCGGCATACCGGCCAGATCATCGGCTGCGGCCTTAATCAGCGCATCCGTCACTTCATAAATGTCCTTACCGTATTCGACGGCAACAAGCTCGTGCTTGCGGACATCCTTATCAATGCTCCCGAAGGAGCGGTACAGAATATATTTCATACAGCTTATCTCCATTATTTCAGGAAATTACTTCTATGGTCAATCGGTCTGAGGTCATAACCAAGCTCGTTCAGGTGCGCGATCTTCAAGGCAACAAGGTTGATGTCG
>NZ_JPJG01000065.1 GCF_000765235.1 Oscillibacter sp. ER4
TGTTAGCGCCGGGCGGAATTAGCCATTCCGGGCCGGGCGGAAATCGCCAATTATGGCCGGATGAAAATAGCCAATCATGATTTCATGAAATCCTTTACACTTAGAGGGTAGCCAGCCCCCGGTGAAAGGAGGAATCATGAAGAAGCCTAATTTTGCAGCTATGAATCCAGCAGTAGCGGAAGCTATAAAACAGATGATGGCCGAACAGGGAGACAAGTTCTCGCTGGAGAAAATCAACCTCGCAGACCTTGGGCGTCGTACGGGAATTTCCCGCGCCAAACTGCGCCGCATGAAAGAACATGACTTTGAGGATGTCCAACACGCCTTGAAGGGCCGCAAGGCCACAACTACACTCCTGAGTGGCTACACCGGCATTCTGGATGGCCTGCTCAAAGCAGGCGTTGTAAACTCTGTCGTGTGCCTTGATAAACTTCGTAAGAGTGGATTCGCTGGTGGTAAAACCATCGTCAAGGACTACATCTCTGCCCACCATCATCTTGTTCCCGCCCCTCGTCATGCAGTTGAACCGCAGGGAAACCGTGGGCGACGGTACTCTACCGGTCCCGGAGAGGCGTTTCAGATGGACTGGGGCTTTACGAAGGTACAGGCATACGATGGAAGTGAATACAACGCCGCCTGCTTCGCTATGATTTGCCACCACTGCGGGCAACAGTATGTGGAGTTCTTCCCCAATGCAAAGCAGGAAAATTTGTTCATTGGGATAATCCACGCTTTCCGCTACATGGGTGTTCCTCAATACGTCCTGACGGATAACATGAAGAGTGTGGTCATTCGGCGTGACCTGGATGGCAATCCAATCTGGCAGAAGGACTATGAGCAGTTCATGAAGACCGTTGGATTCCAGACGAAGCTCTGCAAGCCCCGGCATCCCTTTACGAAGGGCAAGGTGGAACGTCTGGTACGGTTCGTAAAAGAAAACTTCCTCATTGGGCGCGTGTTCTGGAATGTGACCGATCTGAATTATGCAGCTTTGGATTGGTGCAATGAACAGAACGCAGCTTACCACAGGGGGGTTGGCATTCCCCAGGATATCCATTCAGAGCGCTGTCTCAAAGTGGTATCCATTCTGGATGACAGCTATGAACTGCTGTTTTATCTCTGCCCGGAGCGCCGGATTTCTTTTGACGGGTTTGTAAGCTATGAGGGACGTCGTTTTGGGGTCCCCTATACCTACCATGGCAAGACTGCCCGTGTGCTGCGCGACGGTGATACGCTGTACATCTATTCATCCGATATGGCCTTTCTCCTGACCACGCACAATGTGACATGGGCGCGCCGGGACAGCTTTTGTGAGAACCAGTATGCTCTGCCTGAGCAGCCGGAAGAGTTCCCCACTATGCCGGTAAAGACGGTGATTAAACAGCTTCCAGAGCCGGTCCGTGACCTCTCCTTTGAGAAGTTCAACTTCAGCAAGGAGGATGATTGGGATGAATAATACGCTGTTAGACACTGTGGCCGCTTGCAGCAAGGATCTGATGAAGTTTGGGTTCTCGGTGGAAGAGTTTGCTACTCTGGTACAGGAGAACAACATGACTGACGCAGAAGTCCTTGCAGTGGCTAAGGTCTTTGAACATCTAAAAGCAAAGAAAAACAGCTCTACTGTTGACTTCTTACTGCGTACAAGCCGACTGCCGCTGAAGGTTCCGAAAACCTTTGACAACTTCGATTTCAGCCGCATCACTGGGAAGAACATTGACAAGTTGCGTAACCTCTCTACGCTGTCCGCCCTCTACGCCCACAAAAACCTCGCCTTCATTGGGAAACCGGGAACCGGAAAAACTCATTTGGCGCAGGCTTTTGGCCGCGCCTGTTGCGAGCACGGCATGAAAGCATACTTCATTAAGATGACCGAGCTGCGTGACCGAATGACGGATGCCCGACGTGCTGGCCGTGAAAGTACGCTCCTCGCAGCTCTCGTTCGGCCTTCCTGCCTGATTATTGATGAAGTGGGGCATTGCGAGTTTGACAAGGAAAGCACGCGGCTGTTTTTTGATATGGTGGACCGCCGCTACCAGAAGGACGGCTACTACAACATGGTTTTTACCAGCAACCGTGATCCCGCACAGTGGCAGGAGAATTTCTGTGAGAATGACTCGCTCCTGTGTGCGCTCGACCGTATCTTCGATGATGCGATTGTGTTTTCGATTAAGGGCGAGAGCTTCCGCGGCCGCCGTCTTGAGACGGTTTCCCTGCGGTCGTCCGCAGCGCCTCCGGCCGCCGCCCACAGCCAAAAGAGCGGCATTTAAAACCGACATCCAAACCGGGGCTGGCTACACCCTCCCGGCCCGGATTGGCGATTTCTGTCCGGCTGAAATTGGCTGTTTTCTCCCGGCTCAAAATGGCGATTTTCTCCCGGCGCTAACACC
>NZ_JPJG01000066.1 GCF_000765235.1 Oscillibacter sp. ER4
CTGTCCGCCGCGGCGGACAGGGCAAGCGCTTCGCGCCCGCGCAGGGTCTCGGCCTCGCTTGCGGCCTCGCCCGCGTTTTTCGACAGCTCCTCCGCCTGCTTCAAAAGCTCGGAGAGCGCCGTTTCGACTTCGTTTTTGCTCTGTTCCAGCTCTTCGATACGCGCGCGCTGCTGCGCAATCTGCGCATCCATCGATCCCACGCGGTCAGACTGGCTTCTGAGTTCCTCCTCCACGCGCGCGATGTTCTCTTCGTTGTGCGCGATGCCCGTTTGCAGCACCGCGACGGCAGATTCCTGCTCTTTAACCTGCGCGTCGAGCTCCGAGAGCTGCGCGCGCTTTTCCTCCTGCGCGATGTCGTTCTCGTGGATGCGCGCGGAGAACTGCTCGGACGCAGCGTACAGCGCCTCTAAGTCCGCGTTCGCCTTTTTGAGCTCCTCGCGCGCGAGCGACAGGTCGGTGTCGAGCTTGATGGCGTTCGTCTTGAGCGTTTCCAGATTTTCAAGCCACACGGAAATTTCCAAAAGGCGCAGTTCGTCGCGGTAGATAAGATACTGCTTCGCCGTCTCTGCCTGCGCACGCAGGGGTTCGACCTGCAATTCCAGCTCGGCGATCTTGTCGTTGATGCGCACTAAGTTTTCTTCCGTGCGCTCCAATTTACGTTCCGTCTCCTCCTTGCGGTAGCGGAAGCGCGAAATGCCCGCCGCCTCTTCAAAGATCTCGCGGCGGTCGCCGCTCTTCTGCGAGAGTATTTCGTCGATGCGGCCCTGACCGATGATGGAATAGCCCTCGCGGCCCATGCCGGTGTCCATGAACAGCTCGTTCACATCGCGCAGGCGCACGGACTGCTTGTTGATATAGTATTCCGATTCGCCGCTGCGGTAGTACCGGCGCGTGACGGCGACCTCGGTCTCCTCCATGCTGGGGAAGATGTGCTCGGTGTTGTCGAGCACGAGCGTCACCTGCGCAAAGCCCATCTGATTGCGCGTTTCCGTGCCGCCGAAGATGACGTCCTCCATCTTCGCGCCGCGCAGCGACTTGCTCGACTGCTCGCCCATGACCCAGCGGATGGCGTCCGAAATATTCGATTTACCGCTTCCGTTCGGCCCGACGATGGCGGTGATGTCCTCACCGAAGTTGAGCACCGTCTTGTCCGGGAAGCTCTTGAACCCTTGGATCTCCAATGCCTTTAAGTACACGAGCGATATCCTCCTTGGAAAAAGGCGTCATCCCCCACGATAAGGGTATAATGACACATTTTGACTAATACTATATACCATTTTTCCGCCGCCTTTTCAAGTGGATTCGATAAACAAAGCGCAAAAAGACGCCCGAAGGCGTCTAAAACTGTCGAAAAACCCCTAACGGGTTTTTCCGACAAACTTTTTCAGTCTGCTGCGCGCACGAATTGTTCGCCTACGGCGAACAATTCGCACACTTGCAGCCTGAGTTGTATTTTCTGTCAGGTACACGCCCCGACAGAAAATGATTTAACTCTATTTGCCGACTTCCGTCGGCAAACTCTGCGAGGCTTTTTTACTTCTTCTTTTCGTCGATCAGCGCATACAGCGCGTCGAGCGCGTCGGAGAGGCTGCCGAGGCGCTGGATGAGGCCGCAGGCCACTGCTTCTTCCCCGTAGAGCACGCTGCCAACATCGGAGGCTAAGTCCTGCGTATCCATCATCAGGCGCAGAAACTCGTCGCGCCCGATGCGTGAGTTTTTCGTCACAAAGCGCACAATGCGCTCCTGCAAGCGCTCAAAATACTGGTACGTCTGGGGCGCGGCGATGATCGTGCCGCTCGTGCGCACGGGATGGATGGTCATCGACGCCGACGGCGCGATCATCGTCACCATCGGCGCGACAGCAAGCGGCACGCCGATGGAGTGTCCCCCGCCGAGCACGAGCGAGACCGTCGGCTTTTTCATCCCCGAGATCAGTTCGGCGATGGCAAGCCCCGCCTCCACATCGCCGCCGGCGGTGTTGAGCAGGAACAAAACGCCGTCGATTTCCTTGCTCTCCTCTAAATACGCCAGCAGCGGCAGCACGTGTTCGTATTTTGTCGCCTTCTGCGTGTTCGGCAGCAGCATGTGGCCCTCGATCTGTCCGGCGATCGTCAGGCAGTGGATGGCCGCGCGGCTATTTTTGATGACGACCGAGCCGAAGTCGATGACCGGCTGAATGGGCGGCAGCAGCGGCTCCTGCCCGTTTTTCTCCTCGTCCTGCGAGGGTTTCGTTTCGCTTCTCATGGCAAAGTCCTCCCGAAAGTCATTTCCGGTAGGATTTGCAGAAAGCGGGCAAAGCATACCCTTTGTGCCGTCGGAAATACGAGCCTCAAACCGGGAAGCACTTTAATATCCCCAAGTCATCAGTTTCCATTCCCCGCCATCGCTGCGAGCCAACCACCAGGACCATGTGTATTCCGTGTCCGGCTCCCAAGCTCCGCCGCCCTCTTTCGGAGAGCGAAAGCTGCTGTCGAACATGATGCATTGTGTAAAAACCAGATCGTTGTCATTTGCCTTTTCCAAATCATTCATCCACGAAAGGTTCTTTTCATCCGTGCAGACGTCATCTGACGAATATGAAATGCTATGTAATTCGCAGCCTTCCCACGAACCGATCATCTCTTCGATCACCTTTATCGCATCATCCATATCCTGTTCTGTGTAGACAGCCGAATCGCCATAATCGACCGTTATGTTTGACGTTTCCTTGCTGCCGCATCCAGCCAGCAGGGCAAAAAGCACTACGCAAATAACCGATAAGCTGTATTTTTTCATCTTATGGCCTCCATATCTCTCATTTTTCTATATTTTTATACTGCTTATTTTACCAGAAAGCATTGTCTGAATCCAGCAAAAAAGCGCCCGAGGGCGTTTTCCTCGGGCGCTTACAGCTTTTTATTTGTACGTCAGCAAATCTTCCACGCTCTTGCGCTTCGGCGCGGCGGGCTCCTCATCGGGATAGCCAAGACCGATAACACAGCTGACCTTCTGATTCTCCGGCAGGTTCAAAAGTCTCGTGATCTTCTCTTCGTCGAAGTAGCCCGTGATGACCGTGCCGACGCCGCGCTCCCACGCGGCAAGACAAAATGTCTGCGCGGCGATGCCCGCGTCGAACATCTCAAAGCCCGCCTCCTTCGGCGTCGAGAACGAGCCGTCGCGCTCGTAGCCCGAGCGGCCAGTCACATAGGTAAGCACCATAACGGCGGGGCAGTTTTTGAGCGTCTTCTCGTTCAGCTTGAAATCAAGCACCATCTCCTCCGCCATTTTGTCGATCGTCGTGCGGTCCTCGACGAGCACATAGCGCGCGATCTGCGTATTCTTCCACGAGGGGGCGTAGGCCGCGTCGGCGACGATCTGCTCGATGACCTCGTGCGGGACGGGTTTTTGCTGGTACTTACGGATGCTTCTTCTGCTTCTGATGGCCTGTATCGTTTCCATATTCGTTTCTCCTTTGCTGACGGTCTGATAAAATGCCGATCCATGGCGTTTCTTTGGCGTTTATCATAACAGAAGCGTGTGCAAAAATCCAGTGGAAAAACAGCCGGTTCTGCCGATTCATCTTATTGCAGGCCCGTCAGCGGATTTTCCTGGCAAAATCCGTCGGTCAAACTATAGGACATGCCAAGCGTTCCAAACGGGAAATAGTGAACCGTATAATAAGCCCGTCCCGCTGAAAACTGCTCGATGGAAATGTAAATCGGCAGCAAGGGCACTTTCTTTGAGTAAACTCCCACCGACTGCGCGCGGATCTCAGCGACATACTCCTCCGGCACCTCGCACCTGCGTGAAACAAAAGGATGGGAAGAAATGCAGGCCAATATCATACCGAACAGGGCTACGATCAGCAGTGCGATCATCGCTTTTTTGTGTCTCTTCATGTTCTGTCACACCCCTGTGCGTTCCTCTGCTTTCTGCCTCTTCTCCATACGATGATTGCATGGATGATGAGGGACGCGACCGATATCGCGACGATCAGAGAGTGGGATGTAAACAGCTTGCAGTACCATTCCATCGGGTCTAACCTCGACAGCTTTGCCGTCAAATAAGAAGAAATAAAGCTCAGTATATTTCCGATAAAAATGATCGGAACGTTGTCTGTTTTCAGCGCGCACCGGTACAAAATCACAAAGCTGACGATCATCACGCCGTAATACAGCATCGTCCCCGAAGTAATATCACCCTTCACAGAGAAAAACGCAAACGGTACGCAATACGCGGTGAGCAGCAGCGCTCTGATGAGCCACGATTTTTTCATAAAGCCCTCCCATTTTTCTCTCAAAATCTCTCTTTTGTCATCATATCAGACCTTTTGCGCAAAGTCTACCATAGAAAAAACCGCCCGAAAGTTTCCCTTCGGGCGGTCCCTGCATTCACTTTTCTTTCCCGTAGAAGAACAGCGCGACCGTTCCCGGACCGACGTGGGCGCCGGTGACGGGCTCGTAGACCACGTTCAGGCATTCGCCGGTGAAGCCCCTCTCGCGCAGCAACGCGATGAGCGCCTGCGCGCCCTCTTCATTGTCTGCGTGGGCGATGCCGAGCATCTCACTCTTGTCGAGCGCGCGGCCGTCGTAATAATTCGCAAGCTCCTGATACGCGCGCTTCATGCCGCGCACCTTGCCGCAGGAGATGATGTGCCCCGTCTCGTCACCGCACAAAATCGGCTTGATGCTCAGCACCGTGCCGATCAGTGCCGTCGCGCTCGAAATGCGGCCGCCGCGCTTTAAGTACGCAAGGTCATCGACCGTGAAAAACTGGCACATATGCGGTCTTCTCGCGAGCAAATGCGCCTTGATCTCGTCTAAGCTCTTCCCCTCTTCGATCATGCGCGTGGCTTCGAGCACCTGTAACCCCTCGCCAAGGGAGGCAGCGTAGGTGTCGATCGTGACGATCTTCCGCGCGGGGTATTTTTCCGTCAGCTCGCCCGCGGCGATGACCGCGGCCTGCGCCGTGCCGCTGATGCCGCCGGACATGCCGACATAGAGCACATCGTCGCCCTGCGAGAGCGCACGTTCAAAGTAGTTCGCCATCAGGGCGGGATTGACCATCGACGTTTTGACGACCGCGCCGCGGCGCATCGCGCCGTAGAACGCCGCGCCGTCGAAATCCGCGTCATCGGGATAGTCCGTCTCCTTTCCATCCACCGTGTAGGAAAACGGCACGACGGTGATGTGGTGTTGTTTCGTCAGCGCGACCGGCAGGTTCGCGGACGTATCGGTGAATAACTGGAGCATGACTCTCTTCCCTTCCTGATCCTTTGGCATTTTGACAGCTTATCACGCCGCGCTCGCTTATGCAAGCAAAAGCGCAGGAAACTTTACACTTTGTTCACCATTGCATGATTCTGGACAGAAAACTCCCTCCCATTTGTGGGAGAGCGTTTTCGAAATCGCAGAATGTTTTCTTATGCCTGTTCGAAGATGGCCTTCATGCACTTGTAGGTCATGTAGCAGTCGAGCTTGGCGACCGTTTCATACGGTGCGTGCATCGAGAGCACGGGCACACCCGCGTCGAGCGTGTCGATGTTGCGCTGGGCCATGAACTTGGCGACCGTACCGCCGCCGCCGGCGTCGGTCTTGCCCATCTCGGCCATCTGCCAGAAGACACCGTTGTCATTCATCAGCTTGCGTACCTTGCCAACGACCTCAGCGCTTGCGTCGCTCGCGCCGCCCTTGCCGCCGGAGCCGGTATACTTGCACAGCGCCACGCCGTAATTGACGAAGGCGGAGTTGCGCTTGTCGTACACGTCGGCAAAGTTCGGGTCGTAGGCCGCCGTCACATCTGCGCTCAGGCAGAAGGAGTTGGCAAAGCAGTCAGAAAGCGCGACGCCCTGCGTGCGGCACATGTCGCCCATGAACCACTCAAACGCCTGAGACAGCATACCGGACACGCCCTCGGAGCCGATCTCCTCCTTGTCCGCGAAGATGCAGACCGCGGTCTTCTTCGGGGACACAGCGTCAAAAATACCTGCAAGCTCTGCATACGCGCAGACACGGTCGTCGTGACCGTAGGACGCGATGAAGCTGCGGTCAAAGCCGATGTCGCGCGCCTTGCCGGCGGGGACGACTTCGAGCTCGGCGGAGATGAAGTCCTCCTCCGTAATGCCGTACTGCGCGTTCAAATACTGGAGAACGCCGAGCTTGAAACGGTCAGAGCAGTCCTTATCTTCAAACGGCTTTCCGCCGAGCAGCACGTTCAAGCTCTCGCTCGGGATGGCCTCGTTGAGCGGCTTTTTGCCCTGCTCGCGGCCAAGGTGCGGTAAAAGGTCGTTGATGATGAACTGGGGATCGTCCTCCTTGCCGCCGACGTGAACGTCGACCTTCGAGCCGTCGCGCAGCACGACCACGCCGTGCAGCTCAAGGGGGATCGTCACCCACTGGTACTTGCGGATGCCGCCGTAGTGGTGGGTCTTGAAGTAGGCCATCTCGGCCTCCTCGTAAAGCGGGCGGGGCTTTAAGTCGAGGCGCGGGGAGTCGGTATGCGCCGCGCCGATGTTCGCGCCGTGGCTCAAGTCCTCGCTGCCGATGACAGCGAGCATGATGCCCTTGCCGCGGTTATTGAAGTAGACCTTGTCGCCGGCGCTCAGCTTCATACCCGCTTCGTAGGCCTTGAAGCCCTTCTTTTCCGCCAGCTCGATGCAGTACTCCACGCAAAGGCGCTCGGTCTTGCCGTTGTTGAGGAACTTCTTGTAGTCCTCGCAATAGGCCTCCATCGCTTTTTCATCCTCTGCGCTCAGGCGGTCATAGCCATTCTTGGGGGCGTAGAGCAGTTTTTCAGCGAGCTTGTTCTTTTCACTCATCTCTCAGTTTCCTCCTTCAAATTGTTGATGATCGTGTTGATATAGACCTCTGCCGCGTGTTCCGCCTTTTCAGCGGTCGGCAGATCGTTCACAAATTCATAATCGCACTGCGCGCGGAAATAGTCCGCGTCCTTCTGTGCCGCAATGCGCGACCTTGCATACTCCTCGGTGATGCTGTCGCGCGCCATGATGCGCTTGACCCGCACCTCTTCAGGCGCCGTTACGGCGACGGTCGCGTCGCAGATCGCGCCAAGGCCGCTCTCGATGAGCTTGATAGCATCGAGGCCGATGATCTCCGCGTTCGTCGCCGCCATTTTCTGCGCCAGCGCGCGCGGGATGCGCTCATGCACGATGGCGTCGAGCTCGGCGAGCTTTTTTCTGTCCTTGAAGACGATCAGGCCGATGGCATGGACGTCCACGCTGCCGTCCTGCCGAAAAATGACATCGCCGAACGCCTCGCGCAGCGCGCGCAGCAGCGGCTCGTCATCTTTTAACATCTCGTGATAGACCGCGTCGCAGTCGAGCACGCATGCGCCCTTTCTTTCAAGCGCGCGCAGAAGGCTCGTCTTCCCCGCGCCCGTGCCGCCGGTGATGCCGATGACGATCTTGCCGTCGTCCGCGTCCTCCACATGGAAGCCCGCGGCCTTTTTGAGGCGGTTGCCGATGGCAAGGCCAAGGCCTTTACTGTCCGGACACTGTGCCCAGATCTCGCCCACATTCGTCTCGTCGAACGTCCGCAGCGCGTCGAAGACGTGCTGCGCCTGCGCGCGCTTATCGTCGCTCGCACCGAGGGGGTGGACGATGTGCCCGTCGAAGAGCCGCGTGAACTCGTCAAAGCAGATGATGCCGGACTTCTCGCCCGCGTGTGTGAGCAGATAACGTGCGCTCGCCTTCGCCCCGCCGGTCACGACCGTGACGGGGGCCTTAGGCGCATAGTGGCGGTACTTCATGCCCGGGGCGCGCGGCTTTTCGCCGTCATTCATCTTCTGCGTCACGGCCTTGTCGACCGTCACCTCGCCCAGCGCATCGCGCAGGCTCTCGAGCGGCAGTCCGCCCGGGCGCAACAGCTGCGGCGGCGTGACCGTCAGGTCGATGATCGTCGACTCCACGCCCACCTGACAGGGGCCGCCGTCGACGATGCCGTCGATTTTCCCCCACATATCCTCGCGCACATGCTCCGCCGTTGTGCAGCTGGGGCGGCCCGAGGTGTTGGCGCTCGGCGCGGCGACCGGCACGCCGGATGCTTCGATGATGGCGCGCGTGACCGCATGGTCGGGACATCTCATGCCGACGGTCTCGAGCCCGCCCGTCGTGCGCAGCGGCACGCAGGGCTTTTTTTTCAGGATCATCGTCAGCGGGCCGGGCCAGAAGCGCTCGGCCAGCTTGTAGGCCGCGTCCGGTACATCCTCGCAGTAGCGCGTGAGCCAGCTTGCGTCGGGAATATGCAGGATAAGGGGGTTGTCCTGCGGGCGGCCCTTGGCCTCGAAAATGTGCAGCACGGCGGTCTCGTCAAGGCCGTTTGCGCCAAGGCCGTAGACCGTCTCCGTCGGGATGGCCAGAAGCCCGCCGCGGCGCAGAATGTCCGCCGCCTGCGCGATGCTCTCTTTATCCTCCACCGTGCGGAGGGTAAACCATTTTGTCTCCAATGTTCTCTCTTCTTTCTTAAGCCTCGGTGCTCTCGCGCAGCTTTTCGGCCTGCTCCTGCATCGTGAGCGCGTCTATGATGGGGTCTAAATCGCCGTTCATCACGGTGTCGATGTTGAAATTCTTGTTCTCGCCCGTCAGGCGGTGGTCAGTCACGCGGTTTTGCGGGAAGTTATAGGTGCGGATGCGCTCGTTGCGCATGCCGCTGCCGACCTGCGCGCGGCGCTCGCTCGTGATCGCACCCTCCACGCGCTCGCGCTCAGCCTCGTAGAGCTTGCTCGCGAGCATCGCCATACACTTGGCGCGGTTCTGGAGCTGGGAGCGCTCCTCCTGACACGAAACGACGGTGCCCGTCGGCTTATGGATGAGGCGCACGGCGGAGCTCGTCTTGTTGACGTGCTGGCCACCCGCACCGGAAGCGCGGTAGACCTGCATCTCAATGTCTTCAGGCCGGAGGTCGACGTCGACCTCCTCCATCTCCGGCAGCACCGCGACCGTCGCGGTCGAGGTGTGCACGCGCCCGCCGGACTCCGTCTCCGGCACGCGCTGGACGCGGTGGACGCCGGATTCAAACTTGAATCTCGAATACGCCCCATCGCCGCTGACGATAAAGTCAGCTTCCTTAACACCGCCCAACTCCGTATCGTTGTAGTTGAGCAGCTCCACGCGGTACCCCCGCTTTTCCGCGTACATCGCATACATGCGGTAGAGGTCGGCGGCAAAAAGCGCGCTCTCCTCCCCGCCCACGCCGCCGCGGATCTCGACGATGACGTTTTTGTCGTCGTTCGGGTCGCGCGGCAGGAGCAGCACGCGCAGCTCGTCAAAAAGGCGCTCTTTTTCCGCCTTGGCAGTGTTCAATTCCTCCTGCGCCATGTCCTTGAGCTCGGGGTCGGATACAAGCTCCAGCGCCTGCACGATGTCGTCCTCGCACTTCTGGTACGCGCGGTAGGTCTCCACCACGGCGGAAAGCTCCTTCTGCTCGCGCGTGAGCGCGCGCAGCTTCTTTGGGTCAGCGTAAATTTCCGGCACTTCGAGCAGCTCGCCGATCTCGTCATAGCGGCGCGCGAGCTGTTTGAGCTTTTCCCACATCAGGCCTTGTCCTCCGCAATGAAGTCAGAGCAGGCCTTGACGAACTGGTCTCGCCAGAAGTGGTAGCCCGCGGAATCGGGGCAGAGCGAGACCTCCGCCACGTGCGGCGTCTGCAAATAGAGGTCCATCTGGCGGAAGACGTCCTTATAGTCCTGCTCGCTCTTGTGCGTGATGAGATACGCCGCGTTCTGGATCTCATAGCCGCGGCGCTTCAAAAAGCCGCGAATCACGCTCGAACAGCGGCCCGCCCACACGGGCGTGCCGAGGATGACGAGCTTGTAGTCCGACAGCGGCTTCTGGCATTTCGGGCGCGAAACCGCACTCGTGCGCTTGTGCATCGCGTCAAAGCAGCAGCGAAGGTAGCCCATCGTGCCGCTGCGATCGACCTTGTCGCGAATTTCGAAACATTCGCAGTCCAGCGCCTCGGCGACCTCCTCCATGGCTTTTTTCGTGTTTCCCGTGCGGGAATAGTAAAGGCATAAAATGTTATCGTTCATACTCAGTTTCCTCTCAGCAGGAGCCAACCGGTGGCAAAGGCCTCCCGCACATAGTAGTTGAGCTGTAAGGCATCGTAATAGGCGCTGCGCGGCAGCGTCGCCGCCACGCCGCAGGCCGCATCTGTTCCGGCGATGCGCCCCGCCCTAAAAATATGGTAGTCGTTCGTGACAAAGGCGAACGTGTCGCCCGCATCAAGCCCCAGCTCCGCCATGATCTCTTCGCTGTAAGCAAAGTTCTCCTGCGTACTGGTCGATCGATCCTCGCGGTAGATGCGGCTCTCGTCCACGCCGTGGGCGATGAGCCAGTCGGCCATGCAGTCGGCCTCGGAGATATCCTCCCCCGGCCCCTGACCGCCTGAGCAGATGATGGGGATGTCCGGCTTGTCCGCGATGAAGTCAAGCGCCGCCTGCAGCCGCGACGAGAGCATCAGCGACGGCGTCGTGCCGTTCACGCCCGCGCCCAAAATAACCACGCACTGCGCGTCTTCCGCGCGCCCGTCCGTGTGCGCGCCGCGAATAACGAGCGATTCAAGATACCCGAATGCGACAAGGCCTAGGCACACGAGCGCGAGCAGAACGCGTTTTCCCCACTTCGCCCATGCATGCTCTTTGTACTGCTCGAGCATCGCAAAGACGATCAAAAGCGCCGTCAGGCACCAGAACAGGAGTCCTGCAAAGCGCACGCCGGGGACAGCCCGGCACGCCGCGCCGAGCACGGCACAGGCTGCTGCCGCCGTCCACAGTCTTTTCTGTCTCTTCATGGTGTGTTCCTCATTCGCCCGCCTGTTCGGCGAGCGTTTCCCACTTTTCCATCAGCTCGCCGAGCTTCTGCTCGGCGGCTTCCTTCTCCTTGTAGATTTCACTGTAACGCTCGTAGTCGCCGCCCGCTTCTTCAAGGCGCTGCTCGATCTCGGCAATGGCGGTCTCCTGCGCGGAAATTTCCTTTTCACAGATGGTGAGCTGCCGCCGCGCCTGCTGGGCAGAGCGGTTCGGCTTCGGTTTTTCTGTAACCGTCTTTTCCTTTACAGCCTTTGGCGTGTGGTCGATCTTGTTCTGTGCCTCCAGCGCCTTGACCTGCCGGTAACGCGCAAAGCCCATCGGATAGTCGGTGATGACGCCGCCCTCCAGCTCCCACACGCGCGTTGCAAAGCGGTTGATGAAATAGCGGTCGTGGCTCACGAACAGGAGCGTCCCGTCGTAGCTCTCCACCGCCTCTTCGATCCACTCGCGCGACGCGATATCGAGGTGATTCGTCGGCTCGTCGAGAATAAGCAGGTTCACTTCCTCATCCATCAGGATGCAGAGCTTGAGGCGCGAAAGCTCACCGCCCGAGAGCACGCTGACACTCTTAAAAACGTCCTCGCCCGTGAAGTGGAACGCGGCCAGGCGGTTGCGCGCGCTCTGCGGCGTGATGTTGCGCTTAGAGTAGAGCATCGTGTCGACCAAGTTTCGTTCCGGCACGTCGAATTCGACGATCTGCGGCAGGTACGCGATGCGCACCGACGGGCCGAACTTGATCTTGCCCTCGTCGGGATATTCCTCTTCCATCAGCATCTTGATGAGCGTCGACTTGCCCGTGCCGTTGTCGCCGATGAGCGCGATGCGCTCGCCGCCGCGCACCTGTAAATCCACGTCGTGGAACAGCACGCGGTCGCCAAAGCTCTTTTTAAGCTTTTTGAGCGCAAACACCTCGTCGCCGTAGAATTCCTGCGACTTGAACTGCGCACTCAGCGCCCGCTCCTTCGTCGGCTTGTCCGTCGTGCGCATGCGCTCGATGCGCTTTTCCATCGACAGCGCGCGGCGGTACGTCTTGTCCATGCCCTTGAAGGCGAACATGCGCAGCTGCTCGGCGCTCTTTTCGAGCTGAGCGATCTTGGCCTGCTCCTTTTCGTATTGACGCATCTTTTCCAAATAGCGGCGCTCTTTTTCCACCGCGTAGAAGCTGTAGTTGCCGCTGTAAAACTCCGCCTTGCCGTCGAGCACCTCGATGACGCGCGTGATGGTACGGTCCAAAAAGTAGCGGTCATGCGAGATGGCAACGACCGTGCCCTTAAACGTTGACAAATACTGCTCCAGCCATTCGATGGCGTGCAGGTCCAGATGGTTCGTCGGCTCGTCGAGAAGCAGGATATCCGTATCCTCCAAAATGAGGCGGCCGAGGTTCACGCGCGTCTTTTCACCGCCCGAGAGTGTGTCGAACAACCGCTCGCGCATCTCCGGCGGGATGGAGAGGCCGTTGGCAACCTTGTTGATGGGCGTCTCGGTGTCGTAGCCGCCGAGACCCTCAAACTTGGCCGAAAGCTCGCCGTAGCGGCGCAGCGTCTCTTCGCTCTCGTCGCCGCTTGCCATCTGCTGGGAGAGGGCGTTCATCTCGTCCTCCATCCTCTGCATGCGCGAAAACGCGCTCTTGAGCACATCCTCGACCGTGTAGCCCTCGGGATACACAGGAATTTGTGAGATTAGGCCCAGCCTGCGGCCCGAGGCGATGCTCACCTCGCCCGCGTCGTAGTCGAGCTCGCCCGTCAGGATACGGAAGAGCGTCGTCTTGCCCGCGCCGTTTTTGCCGAGAAGGCCCACGCGCTCGCCCGTGTCGATCTGAAAGGTGATACCGTCCAGTATTTTCTTTTCGAGGTCAAAGGACTTGATGAGTCCCGTAACACTGATGTCGATCATGCTTTGGTCAGTTCCTCTACGATCTTCTCAAAGTGCATGGAGTGCGAGGCCTTGACGAGCATCGCCGTCTCCGCCGTGAACGCCGCCTTGACGGCGCCCATCGCCTCGTCCACGCTCCCGAACCACTGCGCAGAGGGGTTCCCTTCTGTAAAGTATTTTGCCCGTGCACCGATTGCGATGACAGTGTCGATGCCGAGCTCTTGGGTGAGTTCTCCGATTTCCTTATGCGCACGCTCGGTGAGCTCTCCGAGCTCCGCCATATCGCCGATGACGGCGACCTTTTTGCCGCCGCTCGCGCCCAATACGCGCAGCGACGCCGCCATCGACTGCGGACCCGCGTTGTAGCAGTCGTCGAGCAGGCGGCGGTTTTCAGAGAACGTGATGACGTGCATGCGTGAGCCCGCGGGCTCGTAGGCCGCAACGCCGCGCTCGATCTCCTCTTTGGTCTCGCCAAGGTATTCACCGATGGCCGCGGCCATCGCCGCGGAGTAGACCATGTGCTTTCCCGGCACGGGGATGGAGAGCGCGTAACGCTCCTTTGCCGTCGTCACGACGCAGCGAATGCCGTCGATGCCAAGGTCTTCGACCTCGCTGACGCGGACATCGCAGTGCTCGGACAGGCCGCAGCGCAACGTTTTCTGCGGCAGAGAGACGGTGTTCAAAAGCTCGTCGTCGCCGTTTAAGACGGCGAGGCCGTCTTTTTTGAGGTTTTCAAAGATCTCGCACTTGGCCTTCAGAATGTTCTCGCGCGATCCGAGGTATTCAATGTGCATGTCGCCGACGTTCGTGATGACGGCGATATCGGGCTTCACCATCTCGCCAAGATACCGGATCTGCCCCGCGCGGTCCATGCCCGTCTCGATCACCGCCGCCTGATGCGCGCGGGAGAGGCCCAGCAACGTCTGCGGCGTGCCGATCTCGTTATTATAGTTGGCCGCGGTCTTGAGCGTATGGAACTTCACGCCCAGTACCGAGGCGATCATTTCCTTTGTTGTCGTCTTGCCGACGCTGCCCGTCACCTGCACAAAGGGGATCGAAAACTGCGCACGGTACCACGCGGCCAAGTCCTTGAGCGCAAGCAGCGTGTCAGACACCTTGATGTAAAACTTTCCGGGCAGCAGCGTTTCCGGCACGCGGGCGCACAGACAGCCCTCCGCGCCCGCGGAAATCGCCTTTTCGATATAGTCATGCCCGTCGAAGCGCTCGCCGACGAGCGGCACGAAAACTTCGCCCGCTTTGACGGTGCGGCTGTCTGTGTTCACGCCGAGGATTTGCGCTGTCTCATCTCCCTGCAAGAGCTCGCCGTGCACCGCCGCGAGCAGCTCCTTTACCGTGATGGCCTCCATTTACAGCCCTCTTTTCTGCTTCAGCGACTCTTCGACGATCTTTTCACACAGTTCCTCGTAGCCGATGCCGACCGCCGCCGCCTCCTGCGGAAGAAGGCTCGTCTTCGTCATGCCGGGCAGCGTGTTGATCTCGAGGAAGTACGGCGTGCCGTCCGGCGTGACGATGAAGTCCGCGCGGGAGTAGACGCTCAGGCCGATCAGGCGGTAGACCGTCTCGGTCGCGGTG
Organism: Oscillibacter sp. ER4; assembly: GCF_000765235.1. GTDB lineage: Bacteria > Bacillota > Clostridia > Oscillospirales > Oscillospiraceae > Hominicoprocola > Hominicoprocola fusiformis. The sequence goes on from NZ_JPJG01000066.1 coordinate 14,272, forward strand.
CGCACGCGCATCTCCCAGTCCTCGGGGATTGGCGAGGGGCAGATCTCCTCCGCCGCGCCGGCCTGATACTTGTTCGCGTAGTCATAAAAGCCCGTCTTCGGGATAATTTCGATGGAGGGCAGTGCCTTGCCCGCGATGATACCAACCTGGATCTCGCGGCCGGAGATGTACTGTTCGAGCACGACCTGCGCGCCGAACTGTAAGCACTCTTCAAGCGCTTTTTTGAGCTCCGCGCCCGTATGCGCGATGGAGACGCCGACAGACGAGCCGTTGGCGACCGGCTTGACGACGCAAGGGAGCTTCGTTTCCGACACAAGGCGCGCGATGTCGCCCTCCGTGTAGCGCACGGTGCGCCACTGCGGCGTGATGACATATTCCGACACAAGACGCTTCGTCAGGTCCTTATCCATCGCGATGGCGCTCGAGAGGTAGCCTGCGCCGGTGTACGGAATGCCGAGCAGGTCGAACGCGGCCTGCACGCGGCCATCCTCGCCGCAGGTGCCGTGCAGCGCCAGAAATACGACGTCCGCCTTGGCGCACACATCGAGCACGCCGGGACCGAAAAGGCTCTTGCTCTGGTCCTTGCGGCTCGCGCGCACAGCGGCGAGGTCGGGCTTCGCCTCGGCGACGGAATAGTCGCCGCAGAAGCCGTCCGGTGCGTCGAAAACATCTTCGAGCTTACCGTCGTAGTCCTCAAAGCCCATGAACATATCCACCAGAATGGCCTGATGTCCGCGCGCTCTCAGCGCGCGGCATATCTTGTTGCCACTCGAGAGCGACACATTGCGCTCCATACTCAGCCCACCTGCTAAAACAACGATACGCATACCGTTTTCCTCCTTATTTTTGAAAGGGACGTCGCCGCCCCCGTTTATCCATACTATACTAATTTATACTTTACCACAGCTTTTTCCCAAATACAAGCAAAAGAGAGCGGCGTGAAAACCGCTCTCTTTTGTTCGCTTTTCTCACTTTTTGCCCTTAGCCGAAAATGCCGGAGAGCAGTCCGCCCTTTCCCGCGCGTCCGTCCTTGAGCGTCATCGCCGCGCTGAGGATCTCTGCCGCCTGCGCACGTGTCACGCCCGAGCGCATCTCGTCAGTGGAAAAACGCCCACTCTCGATCACGCTGACGGACTGCAAATTCGCCACCGCCTGTGCGCACCAGGCGTTGTCCGCGTCCTGCACGTCGTAGTCCGAGAGGTCCACGTCCGTCACGCGAAGCAGCCGGTTCAGCACGACCGCGGCCTCATTGAGCGTAATGGCGTCATTTGCGCGAAAGGCAACGCCCTCCGCCGTGCTGACGCCGGACACAACGCCCGCGTTCAGCGCGCTCACGGCGTAGCCCTTCGCCCAGGTCGGGATGCTCGCATCGTCGCAGAAGCCGGTCATCTGCACATCCTCCTCGCTCACGTCCATTGCCGCGAGCGCCATCGCGACAAATTCACCGCGCGAGAGCGTGCGCTCGGGCTCAAAGAAATAGCTGTCCCCGATCTTTGCGCCCACAAACACGCCGTGCTCGGCAAGATCGACCGCCGCCGTGTGCGCGCGATCACCGCCCATGTCGGCGTAGCAGACGCCGCTATTCGCCTTTTCAATCGTGATGCTCACCGTCGCGGGCAGCGAGGTGTTGCCGTAGGCATCGATTGCCGTGTAGGTGAAGCTGTCCGTCCCCAGCTTGCCGCCCGGCGTGTAGACAAAGCCGAGGCCGTCCTCCGTCAGCGCGACCGTGCCCTTTTTCGGCTCCTGCGTGATGGCAAACGTCACCTCGTCGCCCTCGTTGTCCACCGCGCGGAATTCACCCTCATACGCGACGCCGCGATAGACCTTGATCTCCATGTTCTCCGCCACTGGCGCGCCGTCGGCGGCCTTGACCTCCTCCTTGCTCTTGCCGAACAGCGCCGATGCGCTCTGCGCCGGCACGAGGGTGAGCAGCAGCAGCGCCATCACAAACGGCAGCGCGCGCCACATCTCTTTTCGCTTTTCCATATTGAAATGCTCTCCTTCCAAATAAAACTTGCGGAGTTATTGTTTACCGCGCGGTGAAAAGTATGCAAAATTGCATGTTTTGCAGCACGACAGCGCTGCGTGGAAATTGCAGCGCCGCAAGTGCTGCACGTGATGCGACGCCCGTCCAAAAGAAAGGCGTTTCCCATTGCAGGCGAGCAGCTCGAAGAACTGCAATGCTTGCCGATTGTACTACCATGCGCGCGGCGTTGCCGCGTTAGCATTGCTATACGACTTGCCTCTGCTCCTATTATCCGCTGCCGCTCTGCTGATCTTGTAGGAGTGCAGCCTAATCGCCGTCTACCGATGGTGCGCATATCGCGGCGAGCACAGCAATGCCGCCTTGGCTGGCAACAACAGAATTGATAAAATCCAAAGTAGACGGAAATTGCGTAAGACCTCCGACACGCAGGCAAAGCGACAGCGAAGATAGAAGAAAGTAAAATCGTTTAGATACATCATCAAGCAGGCACCTGATTGCGCAGCGCGTGCAGTTCTTCAAGCTGCAATCTGACAATACAAAGTCTTTCTCTTGGGGTTCCAAAGGGGATATTCTCTTTTGCGAAAGAGAATATCCCCTTTGACCCGTGCAGCGCCTTTGGCGCTGCTTCCTCGCGGCACACGTGCCGCGACTCACTTTGCACCTGAGCAAAACCGCACAGAGAATTTTCCAAAAACCTATTGACTTTTTCAAAGTCAGAAGTTATACTTGAACAGCCGCTTTGAATGGGCTTAAAGTTTCGGAAAGTTTCGAGACTTTTCGAACGCCCCCGACAGCGAGTCCGTAATTAAGGAAAGAGGTGCAAGTAATGCAAGCGATCATCGTTACCGGCGGTAAGCAGTATGTTGTGAACGAGGGCGACACCCTGTTCATTGAGAAGCTCCCCGTTGAGGCGGGCGACGCCGTTACCTTCGATCAGGTTTTGGCGATCGTTGACGGCGAAAACACCAAGTTCGGCACTCCCGTGGTGGAGGGCGCGAAGGTGGAGGCCACTGTCGTTAAGAACGGCAAGGGCAAGAAGGTCCGTGTCTACAAGTACAAGGCCAAGAAGGGCTATCACAAGCGTCAGGGTCATCGTCAGCCTTATACCAAGGTTGAGATCGGCAAGATCTCCGTCTAAGGCATGACCACTGTTACATTCCTCACTGAGGGGAAGCGCATCATCGGTTTTGATGCTAAGGGCCACAGCGGTTACAGCGAAGAGGGCAGCGATATCGTCTGCGCGGCAGTCACAAGTGCGGTCCGCCTTGTGGAAAGCACCGTGAACGATGTTTTAGGCCTCGCCGCTTCCGTCAAGGTCCATGAACGCTCCGGCGCTGTGGAATTCCGGCTCCCCGGCGGTCTGTCCGCCACGAACGAGAACACCTGTCAGGCTCTTTTAACGGGTTTGATGCTGCTCTTTTCCGAGCTGCACAGCGAATATCCGGACAATATCGAAGTCATGGAGGCGTAAGCCCCCTGTTCCGATCATCTTACAGAAAGGATGGCAAATCACCATGCTGAACATCGGTCTTCAGTTTTTCGCCCACAAGAAGGGCGGCGGCTCCACGAAGAACGGCCGCGACTCTAACGCCAAGCGCCTTGGCCCCAAGCGCGCTGACGGTCAGTTCGTTCTCGCCGGCAACATTCTTGTGCGCCAGCGCGGCACCCACATCCATCCGGGCGTCAACGTCGGTATCGGCTCTGACGATACTCTCTACGCCAAGGAGAGCGGCGTGCTCCGTTTTGAGCGTCTCGGCAAGGATCGTAAGCAGGCTTCTGTTTACCCCGCTGAGTAATTGCACAATGAAGAGCCTCGAGCGAATGCTCGGGGCTCTTTTCTTTATCTTTTCCGCAGGAGGTCACTTTTCATGCTCAAGGCAGTTTTGATGGATATCGACGACACGCTGCTCGACTTCGGCAAATGCGCCGAGCAGGCCATGCGCATCGGCTTTGCCGAATGGGGTCTCCTCTATGACGATTCCACTTACGCGACGTTCACGCGCATCAATGACGGCCTCTGGCTCATGATCGAGCGCGGCGAGCTCACAACGCAGCAGCTTTTTGAATTCCGCTGGAACCGCATCTTCGAGGCCCTCGGCATCCAGGCCGACGGCGCCGCGTTTGAAAAGCGGTTTTTGGACCTCCTCTACGAGACGGCCATCCCAGTCGACGGCGCGGACGAGATCTGCCGCTACCTCAAGGAAAAATATATCCTCTGCGCGGCGAGCAACGCCTTCCACGACCAGCAGCTCAACCGACTTGAAATGGCGGGACTTCTCCCCTATTTTGACCATGTGTTCGTTTCAGAGTCACTCGGCTACCGCAAGCCCGAAAAGGCGTTTTTCGATGCCTGCCGCGCTTTTCTTCCCGATGTTGCCGCGGACGAGTGCATGATGATTGGCGACTCGCTGACCGCCGACATCACCGGCGGCAAAAACGCGGGCATGAAAACGATCTGGTACAACCACACGCACCGCCCCGTTCCGGAGCGCTGCGAGGCCGACCAGATCGTCGATTCGCTGCTCAAATTAAAGAACCTGCTGTAATTTAAGAGATCGCTTCCGCGCCGACGGTGTATTCCCAGCCATTATCGCCGCGGGAGGCCGTACACTTCGTAAAGTAATACGCGCCGAGCGGCGAGCGCCACTTTTCAGCGCTGAAGCAGACCACCGGCAGCGAAAAGCTCTCCCCCTCCGCGCTCTCATCGGGCGTGATGGTGAAGAGCAGACCGTTCGTGAACGAATAAGCCGTGCTGCCGCCCTCCAGCTTTTCGCCCATGAGGTACCCCTCCTCGCGCAACTCGTCAAACGTCATCGTCAGGCCCTGCACGCCGTGCTTCTGCGCATAGATGTAGGCGACCGCCGCCTTTTCGCCCGCGGTCAGCCCGCCGGGTGCCTTGCTCAGATCGACGCTCACGACCTCCGCGCCGCCGTTGAGCCCGTCGTCCTCGTTCCACAGGTCCTCAAGCACCTGCAAGTAGAGGCCGCAGAGGTCATACTGCGCACTCTCCTCACGCGAGAGCGACACGGCCACCACCTGTGAAAACTTCGCAGGATATGTCTCCTGCACGCCGCCGGTGTACCAGACCTCGGCGCTCATGCCGCTTTCGATCTCGGAAGCGGACACACTGCCGCCGTCTAAGTACAGCGTCACGCCTTCGAGCGGCAGGGCGTAGACCTCCGTCTCTCCCGCTAAAATGAGCGTACCGTTTTCACCGTCGCCCACGACGCGCAGCGTCATCGTGTCCGCGCCGACGTACTGCGGCTCAGGATTGGGCGTGTCATTTTCGTCTTCGTTATCGCGCCCGCCCTTCGTGCAGGCCAAAAGTGCCGCCGTTACGGCGACGACCATCATCAATGCAAGCAGTCTTTTCAAGGTTTCCGCTTCCTTTCCCGTTGTGTCTTTTCCTTTGACGAAAGGGAGCACAAAAAAGTTCCCAACTTTTTTCGATTTTTTCTTTTTTGTGAAACGTTCCGTTTTTCTTGACGAATCGCCAAAAAACGGATAAACTATTTGTTTAGGAATAACAAGAATTCAAGGAGGTGCCAACATGGCAGCATCTTTTATTGATAAGGCGCGCATCTTCTGCCGCGCGGGCAAGGGCGGCAATGGCGCGGTGGCGTTCCACCGCGAAAAGTACGTCTCCGCAGGCGGCCCCGACGGCGGAGACGGCGGCAACGGCGGCAACATCGTCCTCGTTGTCGACGACAACATGTCCACGCTGATGGACTTTCGCTACAAGCGCAAATACGTCGCCGACAACGGCATGGACGGTCAGGGCGCGCGCAAGTTCGGCAAGCAGGGCAAGGATCTCACGATCCGCGTGCCGCGCGGCACCGTCGTGCGCGACGCGGAATCGAACGAGATCATCAAGGATATGTCCGACTCCGAGCCGTTCATCCTCTGCCGCGGCGGCAAGGGCGGCTGGGGCAACGCGCATTTCGCAACGCCGACGCGTCAGGCGCCCCGTTTTGCCAAATCGGGCCTTGAGGGCGAGGAGCACGATGTCGTGCTCGAGCTGAAGCTGCTGGCCGACGTCGGCCTCATCGGCTTCCCGAATGTCGGCAAGTCGACGCTTCTTTCCGTTGTGTCGAAGGCGCGCCCCAAGATTGCAAACTACCACTTCACCACGCTCTACCCCAACCTCGGCGTCGTGTACGTCGACGAGGGCGTTTCGTTCGTCATGGCCGACATCCCCGGCATCATCGAGGGCGCAGCCGAGGGCGCGGGCCTTGGTCACGACTTCCTGCGCCATATCGACCGCTGCCGTCTGCTCGTTCATGTCGTCGACGTGTCGGGCAGCGAGGGCCGCGACCCGGTCGAGGACTTTGACGCCATCAACGCAGAGCTCTCGCAGTATTCCCCCGACCTTGCCACCCGCCCGCAGATCGTCGTCGCGAACAAGACCGACATCATGGAGGACGAGAGCCTGCTCGAAAAGCTGCGCGCGCATGTCGAGCCGCTCGGCTATCCCCTCTTCGCCCTGTCCGCCGCGTCGCACACCGGCACGCGCGAGCTCGTGCTCAAGATCGCCGAAAAGCTCTCCACACTCCCGCCCGTCACGGTCTACGAGCCCGAGTACGTTCCCAAGCCCGTGAAGATCGACGCGAGCGAGCCGCTCAAGATCACCATCGAGGACAACACCTACATTATCGAGGGCAAGTGGCTTGAACGCCTTATGAGCAACATCAACTTCGGTGACTACGAGAGCCGGATGTTCTTTGATAAGATGCTGCGAGAAAACGGCGTTTTCCAGCAGCTTGAGGACCTTGGCATCAAGGACGGCGACATCGTCAGCATGTACGAGCTCGAATTCGAGTATCAGCACTAATTTCTTTCGGGAGATGATCTCATGTCCATCAGCCTGTGCGAGGACTGCGTTTATTACAGCTACGATGAAGAGTCCGACAGCTACTACTGTGACGAGCAACTCGATGAGGACGAGATGGCGTCGTTCCTGCGCGGCAAGCTGACCGCCTGTCCGTTCTACCATCCGGGCCAAAGCGACTACTACCTCGCGGGAAAGCAATAAAAATCGCAAAAAGGGAGCACGCGCAAGCGTGCTCCCTTTTTCTGTCAGTCTCGATCAAAATGTGATGCGCATCTGGTGCCAGACAACGCCGCCGTGCACGGACTTGTCTGTCACGCCCTCGTCGACAAAGCAGAACTTCGCGTAGTAGTCGACGAGCCGCTGTTTGCAGGTCAGGACTGCACCCTTTCTCCCCTGCTTTCTCGCATCCTCAACGGCACGGTGGAGCAGTTCGCCCGCGCAGCCGTTTTTCCGGTACTCCGGCAAGGTGTTCAGACCGAAGAGCATCTGCCACGCACCATTTTCGTCGTGCATGGATGCTTTCGCGTACATTTCGTCGGTCAGGTCGGGCTCGTCCGTCACAAAGCCGTCAAGAAACGCGATGAGCTTGTCGCCCTCGAACATCAGCCAGAAGTGGTCGCCGTAATATTTGATTCGCTCGGCGAATTCCTCTTTTGTCGCTGCCTCGGCCACGGGAAAGCACTCGGCTTCCACTGCCGCGACCGCGTCCAGATCGTTCATCGTTGCTGTTCTGATCTCCATGGTTCTGCCCTCTCTATTTAGTCCCACTTTTCACGGCTGAGCTCGCGCATGTAGCCAGCCGTAATGATACCGGTGGGCAGCGCAACGATGGCGATTCCCATGAACGACGACGTCATGCTCACGATGCGGCCGATCTCGCTCGTCGGATAGATGTCGCCATAGCCGACGGTCGTCAGCGTGACGACCGCCCAGTAGATGGCGTCGAAAAACGTGTCAAAGCTGTCGGGCTCCACCTGAAACATGATGAGCGCCGACAGCGCGATATACCCGCCCGCCAGCACGCACACTGCCGCGAGCGCTCGTTTCTCGCGCTTGATGACATTCAAAATAAGTTCAAAGCTGTGCGAGTAGCGCAGGAATTTGAGCGCCTTGAGCGCTTTGTTGAGGCGGAAAAGCCTAAACAGCTTGAACCCCGACGACAGCATCGTCAGCGACGGCAGGATGGACAGCAGGTCTACAATACCGAAAAAGCTGAACGGATAGCGCAAAAACGCCCATTTCCCGCTCTTTTCGTACTTTAGGTCCGCCGTCCACCAGCGCAGCAGATAGTCCACGATGAACACCGTGACCGTTGCGCGGTCGAGCCATATAAACAGCGCATTCGTCTCCTTGAAGCACAGCGGCACAATACTCGCCGCGATGCACACGAGCATGAAGCGGTCGTAAATGAGACTGTCGCGGTCGTCCTTGTCCGCGACCTCGATGACCTCGTAGATTTTTCTTCGCAAACTCATGCCGTCACTCCCTTGCGCCGGGCAGAAAGCGCTGCTCGACCTCTTCCGCGCTCATCTGCCCGCCGGAGAGCTCCGTGAGCGCGGCGGAAAAGTCCGCCACCTTCTGCACAGGCAGAAGAAACGTGAGCGTCACGGCCGCGCCGTAGTCGCTCGACTCGATCCTGCCCTCGTGTCCCTCGATCAGCAGCTTTATGCGCTCGAACATCGGGTACGGGCATTCGAGCAGCAGCACGGAAAACGGCTGCATCCGCGCCTTGCCCGCATTGTCAAGTGCGTCCTTCGCCGCCTTGGCGTAGGCGCGCGTCAGCCCGCCCGCGCCAAGCAGAATCCCGCCGAAGTAGCGCGTGACAATGCACACCACATTCTCCACACCCTCGCGCTGGAAGACGTTCAGCATCGGCTGGCCTGCCGTGCCCTGCGGCTCGCCATCGTCGCCGTAGCGAACGGTGCCGTCGTGCAGGATGAAGCACCAGCAATTGTGGCGCGCGTCGTAGTATTTCTTTTTCATCTCGTCGATGCGCGCGCGGGCCTCCGCCTCGGTCTCCACAAGGAAAACGTGGCTGATGAAGCGCGAGCGCTTTTCTTCAAACTCGCTCTCCGCGCTCTCGTATGGGACAAGGTACTCTGTCATGGTTTCAATGTTCCTTTCAGCGGGTTTTCTCCCACTTTTCTTTCGTAAGGGCGTAAAAAAGCGTCGGCCGCAGCGCATCGTCCACAAGCGCCGGCCTTTCACAGGTCAGCTGTAAAGAAAAGCCACACTTTTCGATCACGCGCTTTGACTTTTCATTGCCGGCATAGTGCGAACACCAGACCCGCTGTGCGCCTTTATCCTCAAAGCAGTACCTCAACAGCTCTCGCACGGCTTCGGGGATAAGCCCCTGACCCCAGAACGGGCGGCCGATCCAATAGCCGATTTCCGGCTCACTCCCGATTTCTGGCGCTTCCGTCGGAAACACGCCGATGGAGCCGACAGGCTCGTCTGGCCGTTCCTTCAAAATGACTGCAAACGTGTCCGGCTCCGAGAGGACGGTTCGGATGATCTCGCGGGAGTTCTCCACGCTCGTATGCGCCGGCCAGCCTGCGGCGGGGCCGACAAACGGATCCCTCGCGTATCGATAGCAGCTCTCCGCGTCGCTCTCGCACCACGGACGCAGGAGAAGGCGCGTCGTTTCAAACGTCATTCCTCCCAGTCCTCCTTCGGCTCGCGGTAGCCCTCGATATAGTCCTTGACCTGGCCGATGACGCGCGGCACGCAGGTGGCCACGATGTCGATGGTCTCGCCATATTCGACGGATTCGACCTTCGCCTCGCGGTAGAGCATATCGAGAAGCCCGCCCTTGTCATAGGGCAGGTGGATCGTCACGCGGCGCGTTCCCTTGTCGAGGAGCTTATCGATGCGCGCAAGCAGCTCATCGATCCCCTCGCCCGTCTTGGCGCTGATGTTGACGCTGTCCTCTCCGTGCGGGCGGATATCGCCGAAGTAGAGGTCGGACTTGTTGTAAACGCGCAGGCAGGGAATTTGCTGCGCGCCGAGCTCTTCGATCAGCTCGTCCACGATCTGCGCCTGCTCGAGCCAGTGCGGGTCGGAAATGTCGATGACGTGCAGAAGAAGATCGGCGTATTCGAGCTCTTCAAGCGTTGCCTTGAACGCCTCGACCAGCTGGTGCGGCAGCTTTCGAATGAAGCCGACCGTGTCGGAGATCACGACATCCAGCGTGTCGGACACCGTGAGAAGGCGCGTCGTCGTATCCAGCGTGTCAAACAGGCGGTTATTCGCGGGAATGCCCGCGCCGGTCAGCGCGTTCAGGAGCGTTGACTTGCCCGCGTTTGTGTAGCCGACGATGGCGACGGCCGGGATCTCATTCTTGCTGCGGCGGTCGCGCTGCGTCGCGCGCACGCGGCGCACCTCCTCAAGATCGGATTTGAGCTTGTCGATCTTGCGGTGGATGTGGCGGCGGTCGGTCTCAAGCTGGGTTTCGCCGGGGCCCTTCGAGCCGATGGGGCCCTTGCCCGACGTGCCCGCCTGACGCTCCAGATGCGTCCACATACCGATCAGGCGCGGCAGCAGGTATTGATACTGCGCAAGCTCGACCTGAAGCCGGCCCTCTTTTGTCTTCGCCCGCTGGGCGAAGATATCGAGAATGAGGCCGCTGCGATCGAGCACCTGCACGCCGAACTCTTCGCTCAGAACGCGCATCTGCGAGGGCGAGAGGTCATTGTCGAAGATGACCATTGTCGCCTCCTGCGACTTTACCAGCTCGCGGATCTCGTCCACCTTGCCCTCGCCGATGAATGTGTGCGGGTTCGGCGACGGCAGCGTTTGTAAAACCACGCCGACGCTGACGCCGCCCGCCGTTTCGACGAGCGCACCGAGCTCTTCAAGGCTCTCCTCGTCCGCGTTTTCTTTTTTATCGAGCCGCGGCGACGAAAGGCCGACTAAAATCGCCCTGTCGCGCGGCGCGTTGTTCTCTTTCAATTCTTCCATAGATTCTCCTTATCGCGCCGAAATCTGCGCTGTACAAATCATTTTTATTATAGTGTATTTTCCGCCAAAAGAAAAGGCAAAAACGCTTTTCATTGACATTTCCGCCCCTTTCATGTGAAAATAGGGTGGACGCAACCTCAGGTTGACAAAAAGAAACGCCCGGTTGGTGGTGTTTTCTCCCGTTTTCCTGCTATGCTTTTCCTGCAAAGGCGCAGTGCACGGCGTCGAACGCAGCAACATTTCCCCAAGGAGGAACCTTTCATGGAACTATATGAAAAGCTCTACGAACTGCGCCGCGCGAGCGGCATGTCGCAGGAGGAGCTGGCGGAGAAGCTCGGTGTCTCGCGCCAAGCCGTCTCCAAATGGGAGAGCGGCGCCACGCAACCGGAGCTTAGCAAGCTCATCGAACTCTCTAAGCTCTACTCCGTTTCCGTCGACGAGCTGCTCAGTCTGGAGCATGCCAAACTCGAGCAGGATGCCGCCGAATCGCCGGTTCAAAGCAACGCCGAAAAAGCTCCCGCGGAAAAGCTGAGCTTCCGCGATTTCTGCATACAGCACAAGAAGATCGTCGGCGGCGCGGCTGTAGCGCTCGCCGCGCTCATCGCCGTCGGCGCGCACTACAATAACCGCATCAATACGCTCAGCATGCAAGTGAATGACCTTCGCAGCCAGATCTACAGCGTGCAGAACAACCTCTCCAGCCAGATCGACGGCATCAGCAATAACGTCTCGGACATTTTGACGCGCGAGTCGAGCCTGATCTCGCAGTATAATTACGAGATCACAAACGTCGATCTTAAAAGGCAGGAATGCACCATCGCATTTTCCCTGCTGCCAAAGACAATCAGCGAGGGAACGACTGTCATCATCGGCGTGACCGACCATGGCAATTCCTCGCCGCTGGATAGCTATCGGCCGGGCTACTCTGCCGACCTTACGCAGGATGGCTTCGGGTATCTGCACGGTAGTGTAACCGTCCCTCTGAGCGACGAGCTCGGCGTTGGTGTCAACTTCAAGCACGACGGTGAGACACAGTCAGAGGAGCTCGACACGATCTATGATCTCAAATCCCGCTATCAGCCGCAGCTCAAAAGCTTTCTCGCCCTCATCTCCTACGAGCGTCAGGCCGGCAGCAAATGGCAGTACCAGTTCACGCCGGGCAATGCCGGCATCCCGCTCGGCACCATCTCGCTCGGCGCGCTGTCCGATGTGTCCATCCGCAGCGCGTGTCTTGAATACACGCGCGCCAATCAGTTGCTCAGGCGCGTGCCGCTCGAAGCATCGTACAGCGATGGCAGCGCCGTCACCTATGTCGGCGATGACAGCGCCGAAGCCGTGGGCGCATCCGTCATAGAGGGCGTGTCGTACTATGACCTCGCCTATGCCTCCAGCAGCGAATCGGAGGCTTTCACGCTCCCGCTCGGGGCAACGCCGCTCGTCTGCGAGCTTGTCGTCAACCTTGCGGACGACACAGTACTGCGCGTCCGCCTCTTCCAGGTGCGCGCCATTGCAGGCGGCGACAGCTACGAGGAGATAAACTACCTCGACCAAAGTCTCAGTGAGCCGCTCCCCTTCATCGTCGAATATCCCGACGGGCAAAACTGAGCGTTCCAAAAAAGCAGAAAAAAGCAGCTCTGCCGTAGCAGAGCTGCTTTTGTGATTGAATTAGTTCAGGCCGAACTTCTTGTTGAACTTGGCAACGCGGCCGCCGGTATCGACCAGCTTCTGCTTACCAGTGAAGAAGGGGTGACACTTAGAGCACACTTCCACCTTGATATTCTGCTTGGTGGAACCTGTCTCAATCACATTACCGCAGGCGCAAGTAATAGTAGTCTGCTGATAATTGGGATGGATTCCTTCCTTCATTGCTCGTGTTCACCTCTTTCTGATCCAAATGTACTTTTCTAAAAAAGCCATATAGGATATTACCACGCTTTGTGTCAAATTGCAAGAGAAATTTTTGATCCTCTCCGTGCTTTTCTCTTCCTTAGCACTTTTTCCTAATTTCATCGTCAATTTTTTAACGCTCGTTATGCAATTTCTCTTTACTTCTGCCGTTTTCAGTCGTATAATGGCATTTACGCGCCTTGCGCACGGATGATTGGAAGTAAAGGAACATCAGAATTATGTCAAAAAAACATTTCCTGCGGGGACTGCGCGACGGCATCCCCATTGGGCTTGGTTATTTTGCTGTCAGCTTCGGCATCGGCATCAGCGCGCACAACGCGCACCTGAGCATTTTTCAGGGTTTTTTGCTGAGCTTTTTGAACAACGCCTCGTCGGGTGAATACGGCGGCATCACCATCATCGCCGCCGACTCCGGCCTCTGGGCCATAGCGCTGATGATGCTGGTCGTCAACGCGCGCTATCTTCTGATGAGCTGTGCGCTCAGCCAGCGTCTCTCGCCCGATACGCCGCTTCCCTGGCGGCTCCTCATCGCCTATGACCTGACGGATGAGATCTTCGGCCTCGCCATCGCGCAGCCTGGGTATCTTGAGGTGTGGTATTACTTCGGCACCATGTGCGCGGCCATGCCGGGCTGGAGCATCGGCACCGTGCTCGGCGTGCTGATGGGGAATCTCATGCCCGTCTGGGCCGTCAGCGGTTGCTCCGTGATGCTGTTCGGCATGTTTCTCGCCATCATCATCCCCGTCGGCAAGCAGAACCGCATCGTGCTCGGCTGCATCGGCGTGAGCTTTCTCTGCTCGCTTCTTGCAAGCGTTTTGCCGTTCACGCGCGAGCTGTCCGAGGGCATGCGTATCCTGGTCTTGACCATCGTGATCTCTGCTGCCGCCGCCATTCTGTTCCCGCACAAGGAGGATGATCTCGTCGCATGAAAACGTATTTATATCTTTTCGTCATGGCGGCCACGACCTATCTTATCCGCGTCCTGCCGCTCACGCTGATCCGCAAGCCGATCCAGAATCCCTTCCTGCGCTCGTTTCTCTTCTACGTGCCCTACGTCACGCTCGCGGTGATGACGTTCCCCGCCATCATGAACGCCACGCAGTCGCCCATCGCGGGCGCGGCGGCCATGGTCATCGGCATCGTCGCCGCCTGGTGCGGACTGGGACTTCTCCCCGTCTCGCTCGTCTGCTGCGCGACAGTGCTGATCTTAGAGCATTTTATCGTGTGAGCAAATCTTGTAAAACACCCTCCGCGGATTTCCCGCGGAGGGTGTTTTTATGTATTCACAGCACCTTTTCTTCGCCGACCGAGAAGAAATACAGCACCTTTTCCCTGACCTTTTTGCCCATCACGCGCATAAGGGCCATGGAGTATGCCTCGAGCTGAGGGCGGTAGTGCTCAGCTCGTTCTTCGATCTGTGTTCTTCCGATGCGGTCAGTCTTGAAGTCCACGACCACAAGCTCGCCGTCCTCTTCAAAAAAGCAGTCTACCACGCCCTGCAGCAGCACCGCGTCGTCGGCGTCCAGCGTGGCAAAGTCCCGCACCGGCCGCAGCAGCGAGAAGCGGTACTCGCGCCGCACCGTCTGCGCATTCTTGCGAATGCGCGCGGCAAGATCACTTCGCAAAAATCGGACGATCGCGCGCACATCGACGGCGCTTGCCTGCTCGTCGGTCAGCTTGCGCTGCGCTCTGAGCTTTTCGACCTGCTCACGCACGCTCTGCTCGCTTGCTTCGCAGAAAAAGTCAAGGTCCTGCATCACAAGGTGCAGCGCCGTGCCCCGCTCCGCACCCGTGAGCGTCGTTTCGCCCGCAAGGAATTTTGGTTTATATAGGCTGCGCAGCCGCGGTGGGAGCGTTGTATTTTCGGATATCTCCTCGTCCAGCGCGCGGCCCTTGAGCTGCGTGGCCGTCAGCTTGGCGGGAAAGGCCGTCTGCCCCGCGTAGGGGTAGCGGTACGACAGCGCAGCAAAATCCACCGGCAGCTCATCCCTCGGCGGCGCGGCATCCACTGGCGCGTCATCGGGCCGCTGCTGCGGCGTCACAAAGCTCAAACCGTCGTGCACGCGCACCGTCCACGGCGTTTCGTCAGCATAGAAGCGTCCCTCGCCGCTCTGCCCCGCAAGCTCGCGCAGGGACGCCGCTTCGCTGCGCTGCAAAAGCGGCAGCATGATCCAGTCGCCCATGCACTTGCCGCTGTCCACAGCCTCTGGCAGCACAGGACAATCGCTCAGCGCCAGAAGGTCGGCGACGCGGCTTTTCGCGTTTGCCTGCGTGTGCACCATGACGAGCTTTTCCTTCGCGCGCGTCATCGCAACGTACAGCACACGCAGCTCCTCGGCCTTCGCCTCGCGCCGCAGCGTGCGCTCGAGCGCCTGCCGTGCGACCGTCGGGTACTGGATGTGCCTTTGCGTGTCCACGCACACCGGCCCCAGCCCGAGCTGCGGGTGCACGAGCACCGAACTCAAAAAGTCCATATTGCTGAAGCGACGCGCGAGGTCCGAGAGGATCACGACCGGAAATTCGAGGCCCTTCGACTTGTGGATCGACATGATGCGAACGCCTGATGATGCGTGCGCGGTCTGCATCGAACCCGCCTCGCCTTCGGCAAGCTGCTCGCGCAGCGTGCGCACAAAGTCGAAAAGGCCTTGCCGCCCCGAGCGCGCGTAGTCCTCGCTGAGCTCCAAAAACGCGAGCAGATTTTCCTTGCGCTCCGCCCCACGGCGCATCGCGCCGAAGATGCCGAGCACATTGCACCGGCGGTAGATTTCGCTCAGCAGCTCGCGCACGCTCAGGTGCGCCGCGCTGTTGCGCAAAGCGTCCAGCGTATCGAGAAATTCTCTGCTGTGGATGTCCTCACTCAAAAGCAGCGCATCGTAGAAGTCACCCGTGCGCTGCCGCGCGCGGATCGCCGCGAGCTCATCGGGTGTAAAGCCGAAGAGCGGAGAGCGCAGCACGGCAATGAGCGGCACGTCCTGCCGCGGATTGTCGATGACCTGCAAGAGTGCGAACAGCACTGCGATCTCCATCGAGGCAAAAAAGTCCTCGCCCGCGTCAGCGGCGCAGTGGAGGCCGCGCGCTTCCAGCGCGCGGCGATAGTCCAAAAGGCGCGTGCTCGGCGAGCGCATCAATATGACGATGTCCTCCTCGCACACGGGACGCAGCTCTTTTGTTTTGTCATCCTGTATAGGAAATTCACTTGTCAGCATATTGCTGATATAGTCCGCGACGAACGCGGCCTCAGCCTCGCTCGCGCGCACGCGCTGCTCGCCCGTCTGCGTCGGCAGATCGAGCAGATGGAACTCCGCGCCGCACGCGCTCGATTCGACATAATTCGCGCCGAGGCGCAGCATTTCATCCGCGCCGTAGTCGAGCTCACCCATTTCCTCGGAAAGAATATTGCAGAAGATAAAATTCGTCGCGTCCAGCACTTCCTTGCGCGAACGGAAGTTGCGCGAGAGCAGCAGCTTCGCGCTGTCGTGCTCCTCTGCGTCCTCAAGCGGTGGCCAGGTGTTATAATGCTGCAAAAAAATACGCGGGTCGGCCAGGCGGAAGCGATAGATGCTCTGCTTGACATCGCCAACAGTGAAAAGGTTTTCTCCTTTACAAGAAATTGCGTCAAAAATGCGGTTCTGCACCTCGTTGGTGTCCTGATACTCGTCCACCATGATCTCGCGGTAGCGCGCGCTGACGATACGCGCAAGCTCTGTCGGCGCACCGTCCTCTCCGATGAGAAGGCGGATGGCCTCGTGCTCCTGATCGGAGAAGTCAGCAGAATTCCGCCGCCGTTTTTCCTCGTTGTACCGGCGGGAAAAGTCCGCCGTCAGGTCGATGAGCGCGAGCATTGCGCTCGCCATCGTGCGCAGGTCCTCCACCGCCTCGTCGGACGAGGCGGAAAAAATCTCGGCAAAGCCCTTGACGGTCTCCTTGCAGTTGTCCCACAGGCTTTTCATGCGCGCTTTCATCTCGCCGCCGTCGCTGTCCTTCACCGCGGCGAGGCGCGGAAACGCGATGGTCACGCCGCGCGCGGCGTCCCAGCCCTCTGCGGTCTTCCCCTCCAGCGCTTCGAGCTGGTAGGACGCGTCGAGGAACGCGGGCGCATACTTCTGGTTCAGCGCGTCATTCGCGCACATCTCCTGCGCCGCGCGCTGCAAAAGGTTTTTGCAGTGGCGCGCCTTGCGCCGCACCTCATTGAGCAGAATTTTTCCATAGGGCGTGTCCTCGATCTTATCCGGCACGGCGCGCCAAAACGCGCGCTGCGCCTCGAGCCATTTGTCCTCATACGGCTGCGCCTGCAATTTTGCGTGCAGCTCGAGCACTAAGTCCTCAAGCGCGCTGTCGTCGCGCCCCGCGCCGAGCGTGTCGGCGAGCAGTGTGCCTCCGGGCGTCAGACAGTCGTAAAAATCGTCCAGCGTGCGCGCGAGCACGCGCTCGCGCAGCACCTGCGCCTCGTTCTCGTCCAGCACGCGGAAATCGGGCCGCAGCGCGTGGCCGCGCGCATCCTCGCCGAGCAGATGGCAGTTTTCGCGCAAAAGCGCGGTGCAGAACGCGTCCACCGTCTTGATGTCCGCACGGTAGACGCACAGCATCTGCTGCCGCAGGTGGTAGTTGCCAGGGTCGCGCTCCATGCGCTCGGTGAGCGCCTTCGCGATCTTGCCGCGCAGCTCGCTCGCCGCGGCGCGCGTGTAGGTAATGATGAGGAAATCGTCGAGATTCGCCCCTTCGCGCTCCACGTAGGAAAAGAGCCTCTCGACGAGCACCTTCGTCTTGCCCGAGCCCGCCGCCGCGGAGACGAGCAGACTGCGCTCGCGGCTGTCCACCGCCGCTTGCTGTTCGTTTGTCAGCTTTTCAGCCATTTTCGTGCGCCCCCTCTCCGTTCACCTCGTCGATGTACTGCCAGAATTCGTCGTTTTTCGTCGCCTTGATGTATTCCATACGGTCACTGCCGCAGCCGTTTTCAAAGTGGCACGCGCTCGCGAACTCGCAGTATGTGCAGGCCGACTGCTGCGGCGTGCGCGCGTAGGGGTCGGCGTCGATGTTGCCTGCGAAGACCTCCTGCGTGATTTCATGTAAAATATGGTCGACGTATTTCGAGAGCTTTCCGAGCTGCTCGGCAGAAGCAAGGCTTCCCGTCACCGCGCCGTCCCTTTTCACCGCGATGGGCAGGTAGCACGGCGATTCGAGCGCGCTGTGCTCCATCGCCTGCAGGACCGCCGGGTCCTCGAGCACCATGCCGCTGCGGCGCAGCTCCTTTTTGAGTGCTTTTTCGATCTTTTCGGGCTCCGTGTCGCGCGCGCAGCGCAGCATCGGCTCGCGCGCGGGCGTATAGAGAACTCCTGCGGGAACGATCTCGTGTCCGCCGAAAAGCATCTGTCCCTCTTCTTTAAGCGTAAAGAGGTAGAGCAGCATTTGGAGCCCCAGCCCGTAGCGCAGCTCGGCGAGGTCGAAGCTCTTCTTGCCCGTCTTGTAGTCCACGACGCGCAAATATAGCTTGCCGTCGTGCAGCCAGCCGTCCACACGGTCGACCTTGCCGACAACGCGCGCCGTGCCGTTTTCCTCGCGGATCGTGATGGCGGGCAGCTGCCCGTCCGCACCAAATTCCAGCTCAAATGCCAGCGGCTCAAAGTCGGAGCTTTGCAGCTCCTCGCTCACCTCGTCCATGATGCGCTCGACCGTCGCACACAGGCGGTTGAACAGATAACGGAAGCGCGCGCTTTTTTCGCACAAGTCCGGCAGCACGCGGTCGATGTATTCCTCGATCGACGCGCGCACGAGCGCGTGCAGCTTGTCCTTCGATAGCGTATGCAGTCCGCCGCACTCCTTCGCCTGCCGCAGCGTATGCTCCATCACATCGTGCACGAACGTGCCGATCTGCGGCGCGTCAAAGCCCGCGCCCGTGCGCTCCCTGGCTTTCAGGCCGTAGCGCATGAAATAGGCAAAGTGACATGAACGCGCCATGTCCATGCGCGAGGCGGACAGTGTCACCGCGCCGCCGTAGAGCGCGTGCACCGCGTCGCGCGACAGATGCCCGCGCGTATAGCGCGAAGCGTCCTTCATCGCGGCAAGCGCACGCTCCGCGTCGCCCTGTCCTTCAAAATACTGCCACAGCGCGCCGCCGATATGCTCGCCCGCATACTCGAGCGCCGTCGACTTTGCTGACAGGCGATATTCCTTGTCAGCGCTCTCTGTTTCGACGCTGATCAACGGCAGCAGACGCGCGATGCGCCCGATGACGAACGATGGCCGCTTCTCCGCGCCCTTTCCGTCCGAGACGGGATAGGACACCGTCAGCTTTTCCGTCGGCTGGGCCAGCGCGGCGTAAAGATTCTGAATTTCCAGATGAAACTGCTCCATCCCGTGCGGCGCGAGGAAGATTTGCTGCCTCTCGAGCGCCTCGCGGTCCTCGTCGCGCAGCACGCCGCCGCGGTTCTCCGCCGCAGGCAGCACGCCGTCGTTCGCGCCGAGCAGGAACAGCGCGCGCACCGTGTGGCGGTCGTTTCGCGTCATTTCGCACAGGTTCACCGCGTCGAGCGTCACGGGGATCGTGCCCACGCTGTACTGCGTCAGCACAAGGCGCATCAGACTCGCAAACTCCTCGGCGTCGAGGATCGCGTCGCCCAGGATTTCCACAAACTGGTCGAGCACACCGCAAAGAATGCCCCACAGCTGTGCCGTTTCCTCGGCGCGCTGGGCCTCGCCCGCGGCGAAAAGCTGCTCGGTCTGCGTCTGCAAGACCTCCGGCAGTTTGATCTCCTCCAAATAGCCGTACAGCGCGCGCACCTTCTGCTCGGCCTCACCGCTGCCGCCCACACCTTTTTTTAGGCGCGCAAACGGCCCCTGCACGCGCTCGCGCAGTGCGTTGACCGTCTTGAGCCGCGCCCTTGCCTCGTCCGTCCAGTCTTCGCCGTAGCCGTCGGGATGCGCCGACCAAGGCGTCTCGCGCGTCCACATCGCGCCGCGGATCTCCCACTTGAGCGCATAATTTTCCAGAATGTCGCATTCCGCCATGCTGAGGCCGGCGAGGCCGGTCTTGAGACAGCGGAACACATCCTCATACTCAAAGCCTCCGCTCGCGGCGTCGAGCGCGCCGAGCAGCAGCGTCAGCACGGGACTTTTCAAAATATCGCTGCGGTGGGCATAATAAAGCGGAATACCGTAGCGGGCAAACACGTTTTCGATTGCGCCCGCGTAGGAGTCGAGATCGCGCGCCGTGACGGTGATCTCGCGATAGCGGTAGCCCTGCTCACGCACTAATTTCAAAATCTGCGACGCAACCCACTCGCATTCACTGTACGCGCTGCCCGCCTCGTAGAGCGCAACGGCATCAGTCGGCTGGGTAAATTCGTCCGCTGCGCCGAAAAAGCAGCGCTCAATATGGTCGAGCGCGCCGCGCACCTCGCCCTGCGGAAGAATTTTCTCCTCGCATGCGACGCCGGCATCGCGCGCGAGCGCGTACAGCCGCTCGCGCACGCGCAGGCTCTCGGAAAAGAGCTCGCGGTCCTGCGTGTCGCCAAGGAGCGTGACGGTCACGCTCTTCGCGCGCCGCAGCAGGATACGCAGAATGCGCAGCTCACGCCCCGTAAAATACGAAAAACCGTCGAGGAAAATGTCTTTATTTTCAATATATCCCGACGCTTCGAGGTTTTCCTCCAGCTTTTCAAGCACATCGCGCGCGTCGTGCCCCGGTGCGTGGAGCTTGCTGAGGTAAATGCCGTAGATAAGAGAAAGGTCGCGCAGCTTGTCGCCGCTCTCGCCCTCGATCTGCGCTACGCTCTCGGATAGCTGCTCGGGCGATACGGCGTAGGCCTGCAATTCCTCCATCACGGCGAGCAGGCTCTCCAAAAATGCCGCGCGCTGCGACGGGCGCTTGTAGACCTTGAGCACCGGCGCAAGCTCCGTGAGCGTACGCTGGAGCGTCAGGAGCTTTCCGCCCGAATCGAGCGTCACGTCCGCGCTGCCGCCGCAGATGCCCAGCACGCGCGAGGCGAGCAGCTTGAACGTCAAGGCCTCGGCATGGCGCGACGCGGTGTCGCCGCAAACACGGCACAGGTCCATCTCCGCCACATGCGAGGCGTGCTCCGGCACGAGCAGGATTTGCTGCGACGAGTCCCCCAGCGCGGCGATCCTTTGCAGCACGCGCTCGGATTTGCCCGTGCGCGCGCGTCCCATCAGTATGTGCAGCAAGCGCCCTTCCCCCTTTGTTCCGACTGGATTTTTGAAAATTTTATCACATTTTATGCCTTTCGGCAATGCGGATTATACCGTCCGGTAATGAAGAAGCACTGCGTGCATATTTTCGCCCATCACGGGAAGACTACCGAAGACCAAACCATCTTTTTAAGGAGGGAACCTCATGGTCATCGACAAAATCGCGCTGACGCTTGCTATCATCGGCGCGCTCAACTGGGGCAGCGTGGGCCTTTTCGGCTTTGACTGCGTCGCCTTTCTCTTCGGCGGACAGATCGGTATGCTCAGCCGCGTGATCTACACGCTCGTAGGCCTTGCCGGCATCTGGTGTATCACGATGCTGTTCCGCGAGAAAGAGCCGATGGAAAGCGGCGGCCAGGCGTAAAAAATAAAAGGAGAGGGAGTTCCCTCTCCTTTTATTTTTGCGTTAAAAATTTTCTTTACCGCTCCCCAGTCGCTTCCGCACCTTCCAGCTCGTGCATCGAGCGGCGGAACTGGCGGTAGAACGTGAAGCTCGTCAGCGCCACCGCGCCGAAATCTGCCACGGGCTCGGCCAGGAACACCGCGAACGCCTTGTCCGCGAAAAAGTGCGGCAGAATATAGATGAGCGGGATGAGCAGGATGATCTTGCGCCACACGGCGAGGAAGAGCGACGTCTTCGCGTTGCCGAGCGCCACAAACGTCTGCTGGCAGGCGATCTGGATGCCGAAAATACCGCTGCACCCCATGTAGATGCGCACGGCCCACGCCGCGTATTCGACCAGCGCGGGGTCATTATTGAAAATCAGGATGAACGCGCGCGGGAAGAGCTCGACCAGAAGCCAGATGGCCATTGAATAAGTAAAGCACGCGCGCAGCAGGCAGAAGTAGGCATCGCGCACGCGCTGGGCGTTCTTTGCGCCGAAGTTGTAGCTCACGATGGGCTGTGCGCCCTGTGTCAAGCCCTGAAGCGGCATGTTCGAAAACTGCATGATGCTCGTCAGCACTGTCATCGTGCCGACGGCCATGTCGCCGCCGTAGCGCAGGAGAGATGAGTTGAAGCAGATGGCGATGAGGCTCTCCGTCGACTGCATCACAAACGGGGAAAGTCCCAGCGCGATACACGGCAGCACGATCTTCGCGTCCACGCGCAGGTTCTCGCGCTTTAAGTGCCAGCGCGTCTTCTTTCCCGTGAGGAACGTCATCACCCACACGGCCGACACTGCCTGCGAGATCACCGTCGCCAGCGCCGCGCCGCGCACGCCGAGACCGAGCACGAAGATGAACAGCGGGTCGAGAGCCGTATTTAAGAGCGCGCCGATGAGCACTGTCTTCATGCTCACGGTGGCGAAGCCCTGTGCCGTGATGTAGGCGTTCATGCCAAGTGTCAGCTGCACGAAGATCGTGCCGAGGGCGTAGATTCGCATATAGTCGAGCGCGTAACCGATGGTGTTCTCGCTCGCGCCGAACATCAGTAAAAGCGGCTCGGCAAAGGACTCGAACAGCACCGTCAGCACCAGCGCCGTGATGAGGAGCATCGTCAGACAGTTTCCCATGATGCGCTCGGATTTTTCGCTCTCGCCTGCGCCCTCGGCGATCGAGGCGCGCGGCGCGCCGCCGATGGCCATGAGCGACGCGAACGCCGAGATGACCATGATGATCGGCAGGCATACGCCAACGCCTGTGAGCGCGAGTTTTCCGACGGTCTCGGCGGGCTGCATGTGGCCGATGAACACGCGGTCGACCAGATTGTAGAGCATGTTGACGATCTGCGAGGTGATCGTCGGCACGGAGAGCGAAAAGAGCAGCTTTTTGACGTCCCCGTGTCCCAAATCTGCGCGCTTATCCAAAATCATCACCTGAATCTTTCGTATTTTTCCGCATAGGTTGTCAGAATATCATGCCGCGGGGCGTTCGTCAAGCAAGCGGGCCGCGAAGCGCTCTATCATGGCATTTCCATAAAGCGCTTTTGGACATTTTTTCACTTTCTCCATTGCTTTTTCCGCGTGGGCTATTGTATAATTTGTTTTACAATCGCACCAGCGGAGCGCCCCGCGTTCCGCTTATCAAACAAATAACGGAGGAATCACCATGAACGAAAAGTTTTCCAAGCTTGGCTTTTATCCTTCCGACATTCTGCTGCCCAAGAAGGATGTCGATATGAGCAAGTGGGCGGTCGTCGCATGCGACCAGTTCACCTCTGAGCCCGAGTACTGGGAGCGCGTGGAGAAGACCGTCGGCGACGCGCCTTCCACCCTGCGCCTCATCCTGCCCGAGGCCAACCTGAAGGCCCCCAACGTCGACGAGTTCATCGCCGACATCAACGCCTCGATGAGCAAGTACCTCGAAGAGGGCATCTTCGAGACGCTCAAGGACTCCCTCATCTACATCGAGCGCGGCCAGAGCGACGGTAAGATCCGTCACGGCCTCATTGGTATGGTCGACCTCGACCAGTACGACTTCACCCCCGGCTCCGGCGCGCTGATCCGCGCGACTGAGGGCACCGTGCTCGACCGTATCCCCCCGCGCGCCCGCGTGCGCCGCAACGCCCCCATCGAGCTGCCCCACGTCATGCTGCTCATTGACGACCCCGAGAAGACCGTCATCGAGCCCCTGACCGCCGCGGCCGACAAGATGGAGAGCGTCTATGACTTCGACCTGATGGAAAACGGCGGCCACATCAAGGGCTACAAGCTCTCCGCTGCGCAGATCGACGCAGTCGCCGACGCGCTGACCGGCCTCACGACCGACGAGGCGATGAAGAGCAAGTACGGCGTCTCCGGCGTCGCGCCCCTGCTGTTCGCCGTCGGCGACGGCAACCACTCCCTCGCCACCGCCAAGGCCTGCTATGAAGAGCAGAAGAAGGGCAAGACTCCCGAGGAATACCTCGCGCTGCCCTCCCGCTACGCACTTGTCGAGGTCGTGAACAACCACGACGATGCGCTCCAGTTCGAGCCCATCCACCGCGTGCTCTTCGGCGTCGACCATGAGAAGTTCATGGACGAGTTCAAGAAGTTCTACCCCAACGCCCACGAGGGCAAGGGCGAGGGCCATGTCATCGAGGTCTGCTGGAACGGCCACGACGATTTCGTCACCGTCCCCGACCCGAAGGTCCAGCTCGCCGTCGGCACGCTGCAGACCTTCATCGACGAGTACCTCAAGCAGTTCGGCGGCGAGGTCGACTACATCCACGGCGATGAGGTCACCCGCGAGCTTGGCTCCAAGGAGGGCAACATGGGCTTCCTGCTTCCCGCGATGGGCAAGGAGCAGCTCTTCAAGACCGTCATGGCCGACGGCGTTCTGCCGCGCAAGACCTTCTCCATGGGTCACGCGCAGGACAAGCGCTACTACGTCGAGGCACGCAAGATCCGCTAACCTAATGTAACCATTGCAGAAAAGCGCCGCCTTGCGGCGCTTTTCTCATCAGGAGGATTCTCTATGGATTTGAAAACAGCCAGGATCTGGCAGGACGTATTGCTCTGGGGCGGCGCAGTGGTCTCCTTCGTCGGCGCATGGGGCTTTCAAAACACCGTCACCGCGCTCGTCGGTCTCATGATGATGGGCGCTTCGCTCATCGTCTGGTGGCGCTTTTACCGCTGCCCCAAGTGCGGCGAGCACCTCGGCCGCGGCAATCCCAAGCGCTGCCCGAAATGCGGCGCGTGGATCGCCGACGAGCCGGAGCCCGAGGAGAAGAAAAAGATCCAGCACAAGAAAAAGAAGCACTGAGCGCACAAGGAGGCCGCGATGAACGACAAAAAGCCCCTGATGGACTATCGCAGGGTCCAAAAGCTCCAAACACCGCTGCTTCTTACCGGCGCGCTGCTCAGCGGCGTCGGCACAAGCGTCAGCGTACCGCTTGTTATTCTCGGTATCGCGATCATGCTCTTTGCCATCGTGATTGGGGTTCTTTACTACCGCTGTCCGCACTGCGGCAGACCGCTCGGACGCATAGGTGAAGGCGGTGCCTACTGCCCCCACTGCGGCAAGGCGCTGAATGCGCCGGTCGAGGAGCCCGTGCGCAGCATAACTGTCCCCGCCTATGCTAAGCTCAACCTGACGCTTGACATTCTTGGCAAGCGCGATGACGGCTACCACGAGATGCAGATGGTCATGCAGACCGTTTCGCTCCACGACGATGTGACCGTCACGCTCACAGACGGCAAAGGCATCACCTGCCGCGTCGACGGCGCGGCGCTTCCCTGCGATGAGCGCAACCTCGCCGTCAAGTCGGCAAAGGTCTTCTGCGAGGCCATGGACTACCGCGGCGGCATTGACATCGCGCTCACCAAGCGCATCCCGTCCGAAGCCGGTATGGCTGGCGGCAGCGCGGACGCCGCGGCGGTGCTGCGCGCACTGCGCGATCTTGTCTCCCCCGCGCTCACGGACGAGCGGCTCGAGCAGATCAGCGCAAGCGTCGGCAGTGATGTTCCCTTCTGCATCCGCGGCGGCACGCAGCTGGCCGAGGGCCGCGGCGAAAAGCTGACCGTCCTCAAGCCCGCGCCGCGCTTCTTCGTCGCCGTCTGCAAGCCGGACTTCCCGATCTCCACACCCGCGCTCTTCGCGCGCGTAGACGGTGTAACGATCACCGACCGTCCTGATACGGACGCGATGCTCGTCGCCATTGAGCACGGCGACGCGGACACGCTGTGTGCAAACGTGCGCAACGTCTTTGAGCAGGCGCTCGAGGGCGAGCAGAGGGACTGCATCGAAAAAATCAAGCATACTCTCCTGCTGCACGGTGCCAAAGCCGCAGCCATGACCGGCTCAGGCAGCGTGGTGTTCGGTCTTTTTTCCGATGAGACCTCCTGCCGCGCAGCCTGTGACGCGCTGCAAAGCAGCAGCATTCAAACTTTTTGCACGGAATTTGTTTAAGAAGCGAAAAAGCCGTCCATACTCGAAGCAAATTCTTTGAGATGGGCGGTTTTTCGATGAAATGGACGAAATGGGAGCTTTCCCTTGCCGTTGGCCTCGTAGTCATGCTGCTTTTCTGCGCCGCGCGCGGCACTAATACCCTCCAGTGGTGGAGCGCAGCGTTCTCCCCGCTGTGCGACGGCATCCTGACGCAGAGCGCCGCAAGCGGTGATGCCGTAGTGAAGTCGAAGCTTGCAGAGCTGCTGGCTCTGCTGATGGGCGGAAAATGACATGCTATGCCTGCCATTTGAGCGAGGAAAAGGGAGTCGGCACTTTTTACACCGGCTCCCCTTTCTATTATCCCTCGCACAGGATGTCGATCAGCTCATCCTTCTGCAAGCCTGCGAAGTAGCGCGAAACGTCCACATCGCCGAGCGCCTTTTCATAGCCCGCGCGGTACGGCGTGCAGCCAACAAAGTGCGCCGCCAGCTCGTCCGGTTCCGAGGCGCTGAAGAAGTCGCCCTTGAATGTCAGGGCCGCGATCTTTCCGTGCTCCACGGTGATGTAGGCCTCGGTCAGGCCGCAGCCGTCCACGCGGCGGCGGCGCAGCATCGTGCACGCCGGAGAGAAACCGTAGTTCCAATCCCATGTGGCGTAACGTTCCGCGCGCAGCTTTTCCACCGCCGCAAGGTCGTCCTGCGTCAGCGGGTAGGCCTCGCCCGGATTCTCCTTCAGGATGTTTTCCAGCAGGATGCGGCGGAATTCCGGCAGCGTGACCTTTTCCGGCAGATGCTCGGCAACGTTCGTCACGCGGCTGCGCACCGAGCGGATGCCCTTGGTCTGGATCTTTGTCGGGTCGACGCGCAGCGCCTCGCTGGCGACAGAGAGGTCCGAATCGAACATGATCGTGCCGTGGTGCATCACGCGTCCCTGGCGGATGTACTGCGAGTTGCCGGAAAACTTCTTTCCGTCGATCGTGATGTCGTTGCGGCCGTTGACCTCCGCCTTCACGCCGAGCGTCGCCAGCGTGCGCACGACCGGTTCGCAGAAGAGCTTGAGGTCCAGCGCATTGCTCTCGCCGACATCTGTAATGAACGTGAAGTTCAGGTTGCCCATGTCGTGATAGACCGCACCGCCGCCGGAAAGTCTGCGCACCACGCGAATGCCGCGCTCGCGCACGGCCTCTTCGTTGATCTCAGCGATCGTGTTCTGATACTTTCCGACAATGATCGCGTTGTCATTCTGCCAGAGCATGAAATACATGCGGTCGCGCGGGAGGCAGTCGAACACGTACTGCTCCATCGCCAGATTGTAGCTTGGATCGGTTGTCATCAGGTCCAGATATGATAGCTTCATGGTCGTGGTCTCCTTCTATCAGGGTCGTTGATTTTCAAGCCTTTTTCAGGGCTGTTATCCTTGTCTTTTCAGCTGCGCGCTCAGCCGCCGCGCCATCAAGCGGTGTCCCTCCGGCGTCGGGTGCAGACCGTCGAGCAGCAGCTCCGAGCGGGTCGATCCGTCTGGCGACAGAAAATCCGCGCAGAAGTCGATATACGGCACGCCAAACGCCGTGCAGTACCGCTTGAGCCATGCGCAGTACCCTTTCATCGTCCGCTCCGCCGCTTCAAAATCGACCGCGGCCGCCCACGCCCACGGCGCATGCGGTGCATCCGCCGGAAGCGGGATACCAACCATCGGCAGCACGCCCACGGAAAAGAGCTGGTGGATCATCGCGCCCATATTTCCCCGCGCCGCAGCGTCGGAGCCAGAGTAGAACACATCGTTTCTCCCGCCCATCAGCAGCACATAGGGCCGGTCGGCGCCAAGGCCGCCCTCGCGCAGCTCCGCAAGCACCCCGCCCTGCATGCGCGCCAGCATGCCGCCGGTCGTGTCGCCGTTGATGCCCTCATTGACAAGCTCCCAGCCCGTCTCCTGTGCGCACAGCCGCGTCCACCGCTGAGACAGATGCACGCCGTATCCAAAGGTCAGGCTGTCACCGATGCAGATCAGTTTCATGTTCTTTCCACCCGCGTTTCTTTCGGATCGATGGTAAGCAAAAAAGCCTTGAAAGTTTACACTTTCAAGGCTTTTTCTTGGTGGAGATAAGCGGGATCGAACCGCTGACCTCTTGACTGCCAGTCAAGCGCTCTCCCAGCTGAGCTATACCCCCATGCCGTTTTGCTTTTACCATTCCGTTCGGCTCGGAACAAGTGATAATATAGCACAGAGAGTAGAACCTGTCAACACTTTTTTGAAGAAATTTTTGCTTTTTTGAAAGGTCCTCCTTTCACTAGAGCATTTCCCCCGATTTGAGAGGCTTTCTCCTTGGTCTCCGGATGCCGCCAAAGCCTCTTTCTCCCGTCAGATGCCAAGGGGGTGTGACCGCATGGATCAGGAGCGCGGTCAAAGCGGTACCCCCTCTAATTTTGCTTAGCGCGTCAAAGCCGCAAAAAAAGCAGGGCCCTTCCGCGCTCAAAAAAGGCCCTGCTTTTCTTTTTACCCTCTCGCAAACACTGTGTAGCGTCCGCTCGGCGCGTCGAAGAAGTTTTCGCCTGCGACGGATTTGACGTGCAGGCCGTCGCTGCCGCGCAGCAGCGTGAACGCGCCGTAGCGCACCGTGCCTGCATTCTCGTTCAAGTGGTAGCCGAAGACCATGCCCTCGCCGTTCGTGCCAAGGTAGTTGAGCTGGCCGGTGTACT
The DNA here is from genome assembly GCF_000765235.1 of Oscillibacter sp. ER4. Lineage (GTDB taxonomy): Bacteria > Bacillota > Clostridia > Oscillospirales > Oscillospiraceae > Hominicoprocola > Hominicoprocola fusiformis. The sequence continues at coordinate 42,668 of NZ_JPJG01000066.1, forward strand.
CAAAGTAAATCCCAACCTCGCTGTTGATGTCCTGCACCGTGAGGCCGCCGCCATCGGTCAGCGTCAGGATGTAGTCGCTGTCGTAGCTGCCCTGCTCAGCCGTGTCGTGCGTCACGGTCGCCGTCCACTCGCCGAGAAATTCCGACGGGATCGTGTAGTCCGCGTCGCTGACCGCACCGGAGAGATCGTGTTTCTCCCCTGATGCGTCGACGGCGAACACCGTCTGATACGTGCCATAGTCCTCCTCGACCTCGCCGGACTCGAACGAAACGATGTCCTTCACGCCGCCGAGCGGCCCGCCGTCGCAGAGGAAGCCCGCCGTCAGGCCCTCGAGCAGGTTCACATACTCCACCGCCCCCTCGCTCGTCAGCAGGAAGATGTACGGGAAGTACCCCTGCCCCACCGAGCCGACGAACACATCCGTGTAGTCGGAATACAAACCCTCCACCGGGTAGACGGTCTCGTAGTCAAAGCGGAAATTCTCCGCGTACCACGCGGAGTCCGCCGTCTTTTCAAAGCTGACGGTCAAATCGCCGCCCGAGAGCGCGGCCTTGACAAAGCTGTCCTGCGCCGTCTTCTCGACCGTCTCGCGCGCGGAGAGGTCGAGCGCAAGGTCAGCGTCGTAGCTCTCCGCCCCGGCGAACGAGCCGATGGGCACGATCATGTGCAGCGCGCCGCTGTCGAGATAGAGCCGCATTTCCGCGTTGATGTTCTCGTCCGAGAGTGTCCACGCGCGGCGCTCGGCGTAGGACGCGATGAAGTCCGCGCCGCCCATGCTGCCGCTGAGCGCGTCGCGGTACATCTCGTCAAAGTAATTTGCCGCGGTGCGGCGCGCCGCCGTGATGAAGTCCTGCGTTGAAAGCTCGCAGCGCGCCAGCAGATCCTCGCTCATCAGCCGCTTGCCGCCGAAAAAGTCGTAGCTGTACGTCTCCGTCATGCTTGTGTCGCCGTCCATCTCCGCACGCACCACGAGGCAGAGCAGGCTGTCGTTCCAGTAGCTTGTCCACGTGACGGAAATGCATGTGAGCGAAACGCGGGAGGCCATCATGTTCTTCTGCTCCTGCACGAGCGCGCCGAATTGATCGGCGATCTCGTCGTTCAGCGCGGCGGCGACCGCCGTTTCCGACACGATTCTTGGCACATGGTAGCTGTATGCGAGCGTGTTGTTCTCGGCGTCCGTGTACTCGCCCTCCTCGCTGTAAAGCTCGGAAATGAGCGAATTGTCGTAGCCGGACGGGGTGTCGTCCGGCTCCTTTTCGCCGCAGGCGGCAAGGTTCAGCAGCAAAAGCGCCGTGAGCAGCGCGGTGGTCAGTTTTTTCATAGGCTTCTCTTCTCCGATCTCAAAGGTCTTGTCTTTTCTGCCATTATAGCGGATTTTTGCAAAAGCGCAACGGCTTTTCGCGCGCGGCGGCGCGCGCCGATTGACAGAATTCCGACAAGGTTATAGAATATGTGTACTTTCGAACTTCAGGAGTCTTTATGTACGATTATACGCAAGCCAAAATGAACGACGACGCCATCCGCGCCATCAGCTCCATCGGCCTCGCCCACTTGGGCGACGCGGTGTACGAGCTGCTTGTGCGCACGTATCTGTGCGTGCACGGCAAGGCGACGGGCAAGGGGCTGCACCGCGCGACGGTCGAGCTCGTCTGCGCGCCGCAGCAGGCGCGCTTTGCCGAAAAGCTCTTACCCCTTTTGACGGAGGACGAGGCCTCTGTGTTCCGCCGCGGGCGCAACGCGAATGTCCATTCCATCCCCCACCACGCCGACCGTGCGGACTATCAGAAGGCCACAGGCCTCGAGGCGCTGTTCGGCTGGCTGTATCTGCGCGACGATCACGCGCGCATCAACGAGCTTTTCAACCGGATGATGGAGGACGACAATGCCACTTGACGCGATCTGCCTGCGGGCAGTTTTACACGAGCTGAGACCTCAGCTCATCGGCGCGCGCATCGACAAGGTGCAGCAGCCCGCGCGCGACCAGATCGTTCTGCTGCTGCGCGGCAATCTGCGGCTGCTGCTTAACGCGGGCGCGAACCAGCCGCGCATCCAGCTCACAAACATCCTGCGCAACAACCCTGCCCAGCCGCCGATGTTCTGCATGCTGCTGCGCAAGCACTTAGTCGGCGCGCGCGTGCTGTCCATCGAGCAGCCGGACCTTGAACGCATGGTGATTTTAACGCTCCAGTGCACGGACGAATTCGGCGAGATCAGCCAAAAGCAGCTCGTGCTCGAATGCATGGGCCGGCGCTCGAACCTCATTTTGCTCGACGCGCAGGGGCGCATCGTCGAATGTCTGCGCCGCGTGGATGCAGACCTTTCCGCCACGCGCCAACTGCTGCCCGGCCTTTTCTACCACCTGCCAACGCCGCTCGACAAGCTGTCGCTTTTATCGCAGGAGGAGGACTCCCTCGCCCTCGCGCAGCGCGGCGGCGACGCGGAGCAGCCTGTCGACAAGTGGGTGCTCGACCATTACACCGGCATTTCGCCGCTGATCGCGCGTGAATTCGCTTTCCGCGCGGGACACGAGACCGACGTGCGCTTCGGCGCGCTGAACGATGCGCAGCGCGGGGCGCTGGTGCAGGAATTTTCCGATACAGCCAACGCTGTAAAGGAAGATAACTATATGCCCGTCATCCTCTACCGCGACGGCAAGCCCGTGGATTTCACCTACCGTTCCATCGCGCAGTACAGCGCGGAAACGCAGGTCGAGACGCGTGAGAGCTTCTCGCAAATGCTCGACGAGTTCTACGACGCGCGTGAGCGGCAGGAGCTCTCCGCCCGCCGCGGCCGCGAGCTGACGCACGCGGTCACGGTCGCGCGCGACCGCATGGCGCGCAAGGCTGAAAATCTGAAGCGCGACTACGCCGCGACGCAGAAGCGCGACGAATTCCGCCTTCGCGGCGACCTCATCACCGCAAACCTGTACCGCATGAAGAGCGGAGAAAAAGTCTTGCATGCGGAAAACTACTATGAGGACGACTGCCCGACCATCGACATCCCGCTCGACCCGCTGCTCTCCCCCCAGCAGAACGCCGCGAAAAACTACAAGCAGTACAACAAGCTCAAGACCGCCGAATCCCACCTGCGCGAGCAGATCGAAAAGGCGGAAAACGAACGCGCGTACTTGGAAAGCGTCCTGCAGGAGCTTGCGCAGGCGGAGACTGAGCAGGAATTCAATGAGATCCGCCGCGAATTGCAGGAGACGAACTATATCCGAAAGTCGAGCGGCAAAAAGGAGCTCAAGCGCGCCTTCGCCCCGCGCACATTCAAAACGTCGAGCGGGCTCGAGGTCCTCGTCGGCCGCAGCAACGTGCAGAACGATCAGCTGACGAAAAAGGCCGACAAGCGCGACTACTGGTTCCACACCCAGCACATTCACGGCTCGCACGTCATCCTGCGCTGCGCGGGACTCACGCCGAGCGACGATGATCTGCGCGAGGCCGCAATGCTCGCATCCTACTTCTCGCAGGCGAAGGAGAGCAGCAGCGTCCCCGTCGACTACTGCCCCGTGAAGTTCGTCAAAAAGCCCGCGGGCGCACGCCCCGGCATGGTGACCTACGACAATTACCGCACACTCTATGTCACGCCCGAAGAAGGGCTTGTCAAAAAGCTCTTTCTCAGGTAAACTATCGAAAAGCGATTCCCCTCTCCCCTGTTGGACGACAAAAGCAAGTTTGATGTTGGAAAGGAGAACCCCATGGATAAAAAGAGAAAAACCGTGCTCATCGCCGTCGCCGCGATGCTGCTCGTCGTGGCTATCTTTTTGCTGCCGCGCCGTGCGCAGCCGCTCGGCGAGCTGATCCCCGCACCTGAGGCCGCCCGCGTCGACGGACTCTTCTGCATTTCGACCATTGTTCCCACGCCGGACGGCTACGGCACGTTCGACACCGGCGACTGCCGAGTAGAGGATGACAGTGAGGCCGCCGCAGCTCTGCGCAGCGCCATGTCCGAAATTTCGGTGCAGCGCTATTATCGTTTGCCCACGTCGCTTCTCTCCCGCTTCACGCAGAACGAGAACTATGTCACCGTCTGGTGGATCCCCGAAGACGGACAGAAGCACGACCTATACCTCAACTGGGACGAGGGCTTCATCTACGATGACGCCCACCCCGCCGTCGCCTACAAGATCGACGGCGACGCGCAGCAGGCGTTCAGTCAACTCTGCGCCATCATCAGCGAGTACGGCGCGTACACCCGATAAAATTCAGCAATAAAAAACTCCGTATGAGAAATCTCATACGGAGTTTTTTTGCGTCCTTACAGCATTTTCTGCGGCATCTGCCACGCGTTGTGGTCGGTGTGCAGCAGGTGGTGCGACTTTTCGCCAAGCGGCGCGCCGAGGTAGTCCTTGTAGAGCGCCTTGACATCCGGATTCTCGTGTGAGAAGCGCAGAAGCTCACCCTGATCGAGCCGCCAGAGCACGTTGCCGCGCTCCTCGGCAAGCTCGGTACCGTCGTGGATGGGCTGGCCGCCGCCGCCCGCGCAGCCGCCGGGACAGGCCATGACCTCGACAAAGTCATACGCTGCGTCGCCGCGCTTGACAGCCTCAATGAGCTTGCGGGCTTTCCCGAGCGAGCTCACGACCGCGACGCGCACGTCGCCCGCGCCGGGGATGTTGAACGTCGCCTCCTTCCACCCGTCCATGCCGCGCACGGCGGTGAAAGCGTCAGGGTCAGGATTCTTGCCCGTGATGAGGAAGTACGCCGAACGCAGCGCCGCGTCCATCACGCCGCCGGTCGTGCCGAAGACGACCGCCGCGCCGGTCGCGGAGCCGAGCGGGCTGTCGAACTCCTCCTCGGGCAGGTACTTGGGTTCAATGTGATTCGCGCGCATCATAATGTTCAGCTCGCGCGTCGTGATGCTCACGTCGACATCGGGGTCGCCCGCGTCGTTTTTCATCGTCGGCAGCGCGCATTCGCTCTTTTTCGACACGCACGGCATGATCGAGACGACGAAAAGGCGCTTGGGGTCGATGCCGACCTTTTCGGCAAAGTAGCTCTTCGCCACCGCACCGAACATCTGCTGGGGCGACTTGGCCGTGGAGAGATTGTCCGTCAGTTCGGGGTACTGGGACTTCACAAAGCGAACCCAGCCCGGGCAGCAGGACGTGAACATCGGCCACTGATACTGGTCCTTGTGGGTGAAGCGCTCGATAAACTCGCTGCCTTCCTCCATGATCGTGAGGTCGGCGGCAAAGTCGGTGTCGAACACATAGTTGAAGCCCAGCTCGCGCAGCGCCGCGACCATGCGCTTGGGCGTTGCGAACTCGCTGTCGAGCCCGAACTGCTCGGCCCACGCCGCGCGCACCGCGGGCGCGACCTGTGCCACGGTGACGGTATTCGGATCGTCGATCGCGTCGAAGACGAGACCCGTGTCGTCGCGCTCGCGCAGCGCCGCCGTCGGGCAGTGGGTGATGCACTGGCCGCAGTAGGTGCACTCGGTGTCCTGAATGCGGCGGTTGTACGACGCGTCCACGACCGTGCGCGAGCCCGTGCCGAGAAGGTCCCAGATCTTCACGCTCTGCACGTTTTCGCACACCTGGATGCAGCGCAGGCACTGCACGCACTTGTCGTTTTCGCGAATGAGCGGCGTGGAATAATCCACCGCCTCATGACGCAGCTTTTTGGGGAAGTGCGTGCCGCGCATGTTGAAGTCGTTCGCCAGCTGCTGCAAGGTGCAGTTGCCGCTTCGCGTGCAGTTCGTGCATGACGTATCGTGGTGTGAGAGGATGAGGCGCAGGTTTATGCGGCGCGCCTCGCGTGCCTTGGCGCTGTTCGTGAAGACGACCATGCCGTCCGCCACCACATTGTCGCACGCGGGGACAAGGCGCTCCATGCCCTCGACCTCCACGCAGCAGATGCGGCACGCGCCGATCTCGTTGATGTCCTTTAAGTAGCACAGCGTCGGGATATTGATATTGACCGAGCGCGCGGCCTCCAAGATCGTGGTATTCTCGGGCACGGTGACGCTCTTGTGGTCGATGGTCAGTGTAATGTTTCTTACCATTTGCCTTTCCTCCCTCCGCGGAAGATGCCGTAGCCGAAGTGGTCGCAGCGCAGGCAGCGCGACGCCTCGGAGTACGCCTCTTCATCGGTGAGGCCGCACTCGATGCACTTGAAGTCGTGCTTGCGTTCGCCTGCCTCGCGCTCGGTGGTGTCGATACGGCCGTGGGGCGGCTTGTTGTTCAGCCGCGCCGTGGGGATCTCGACGCCGGGGTCGATCTCGTGGTGGAAGCCGAGGTATTCGTCGATATTCGCCGCGGCGACCTTGCCGGCCGCGATGGCGCGGATGACGGTCGCAGGGCCGGTGACGCAGTCGCCGCCGGCGAAGACGCCGTCCATATTGTCGATCTGGCCGCTGGCCTCGGCGACGAACGCGCCGCGCTTGATGGCGATCTTCGTCTGCTCAAAGCCGTGGGTCTCCACGCCCTGACCGATGGCGACAACGACAACGTCCGCCGCGATGCGCTTTTCGCTGCGCTTGGCCTTTTCGGGCGCGGGGCGGCCCTTTTTATCCATCTCGCCGATGATCTGCGGCTGTGTCCACAGCGCGACGGCGTGACCGTTCGCATCGGTCTCGATGCGGACAGGTGCCTGAAGCGTCACGAGCTCCACGCCCTCGGCAACGGCGCCCTCCACTTCCTCGGGAAGGGCCGTCATGTCCTCCTGGCGGCGGCGGTAGACGCAGCTCACTTTGCGCGCGCCGAGACGAACCGCGCTGCGGCAGACATCCATCGCGACGTTGCCGCCGCCGATGACGACGATGTCCTTGTTGCGGAAGTCCGGCATGTAATCGTCGCCGATCTCGCGCAGCATCTCGACCGCGGAGATGACGCCCTCGGCGTCCTCGCCCTCGATGCCGGTCTTTTTATCCGTGTGCGCGCCGAGCGCGATGTAGAGCGCGTCGTTCTGCTGGCGCAGCTCGTCGAACGTCACATCGTCGCCGACATTGACGTTGACATGCACATCGATGCCAAGCGCCAGCATCGACGCGATCTCCGCGTCGAGCACTTCGCGCGGCAGGCGGTAGTTGGGGATGCCGTAGCGCAGCATGCCGCCGAGCTTCGCGCGCTTTTCATACACGGTGACCTTGTGGCCCATCAGGGCTAAGTAATACGCCGCGGAAAGGCCACTCGGGCCGCCGCCGATGACGGCGACCTTCTTGCCTGTGGGCTCGGCACAGTCAGGCTGCGGCACGTAGCCCGCGTTATCCACCGCGTAGCGCTTGAGGCCGCGGATGTTGACCGCGTCGTCGATCATGTTTCTTCGGCAGCGCGCCTCGCACGGATGCTCGCAGATGTACGCGCAGGCCGAGGGGAATGGGTTATCCTTGCGGATCAGGCGCACGGCGTCGGCGTAGCGGCCGTACTTGATGAGCACGAGGTAGCCCGGGATATCCACGCCCGCAGGGCACAGTGCCACGCAGGGAACGGGCTCGCGCATGCCGCCAAGGCAGCGGTGGCGCAGGATGTGCTCTTCATAGTCGTCGCGGAAGCCCTGCACGCCGTCAAGCACCAGGCGCGCCGCATCGCGGCCAATGGCGCAGTCGGCGCTGTTGACGATCACGCGCGCCACGCGCTCGATGATCGAGATGGTCTCCATCGTGGCTTCGCCCTCGAGCACCTGCTCCATCAGCTCAGAGAGCTGGCCGAGGCCGATACGGCAGGGAACGCACTTGCCGCACGTCTGCGCATGGCAGAGGTCCAGAAAGCTCTTGGCCAGGTCCACCGGACACAGTCCCGGAGGGCTTGCGGCGATACGCCGCTCCACATCGCGGTACAGCCCGTCGATGACGGTCTGGGCATGGGAGGGCGTCATAATATCGAGTCTTGACACTGCTGTTTTCTCCTTTCACTGCTTGCCATCAGTGTAGTATCGGCCGGCAGGACAAATGCACGTATCCCGCCGCCTGATGTCAGCATCCATAAATAGATGTTATCTATAATAAACGTTAGTCATTCCATTTTCAATAGTCAATGCGGATTTTTTGTCATATTTTTCCATTTCACTCCATTTGGCTAACAAAGAAAAGCGAGGGCCGCAGCCCTCGCCTGTTCTTCCCTTTTATTTGCCACAGATCTCGTCAAAGGTATCGGTGACGGCCTTCTCCGGCGCGGGCGTCGCGAGCGATACGATCACGATCGCAATGCACGCCGCAAGGAACGCGGGAAGCAGCTCGTAGATGGCCCACGCGCCGCCCATCGGCGCGATGAGATACTTCCAGATGAAGACCACCGCGCCGCCAGTGATCATGCCCGCGAGCGCACCCTGTTTGTTCGCGCGCTTCCAGAAGAGCGAGAAGAGCATCACGGGGCCGAACGCCGCGCCAAAGCCCGCCCACGCGAACGAAACGACACGGAACACGGAGCTGTTGGGGTCCCAGGCAAGCACCATGCCGATGATGGCGATGCAGATGACCGTGGTGCGCGCGGCGAGCATCGTCGTGCGCTGATTCATCTTCATGCCGAACGAGTGCTGCATGAGATCCTGCGACACGCTGGACGCCGCGGCCAAGAGCTGCGAGTCCGCGGTCGACATCGTTGCGGCCAGAATGCCCGAGAGGATGATGCCCGCCATGACGGCGAGCAGCACACCGTGGCGGCTCATCAGATCTGCAAGCTTGATGATAATGGTCTCAGACTCCGCGCTCGTCGTCAGGAAAGGCACCTTGCCCGCGGCGGACACGCTGTAGCCGATGACGCCGATGCACACGGCGATGAACATTGAGATGACAACCCAGATCGTCGCGATGCGGCGGGACTGGTTGAGCTCCTTTTCCTCGCGGATGGCCATAAAGCGCAGCAGGATGTGCGGCATGCCAAAGTAGCCGAGGCCCCATGCGAGCGTGGAGACGATGCTCAGAGCGCTGTACGTCGAGGCCGTGCCGGTCGCGGCGTCGTAGCCCTGCGTCATGTTGAGATAGCCCGGCAGCGCGCTGGCGTTGTCGATGACCGTGTCCAGTCCGCCCGCCTGCTGCACGCCGAAGCACACAATGACGATGAGCGCGATCGTCATGAAGATAGACTGGATCAGGTCGGTGAACGAAACGGCCATGAAGCCGCCCATCACCGTGTACAGCACGACCACAATGCCGCCGACGATCATCGCCGTGTGGTACTCCACGCCAAAAAGGCTATTGAAGAGCGTGCCGATGGCCTTGAAGCCGGACGCCGTGTAGGGAATAAAGAAAATGAGGATCACGACCGCCGCGATGCAGGAGAGCAGATGCTTCTTATCGCCATAGCGGCGGGCGAAAAAGTCGGGGATCGTGATGGCGCCGAGTTTGGCCGAATACCGGCGCAGGCGGCGCGCGACGATCAGCCAGTTGAGATACGTGCCGATGGCCAGACCGATGGCCGTCCACGTCACCTCCGGCAGTCCGCAGAGGTAGGCAAGGCCAGGCAGACCCATCAAAAGATAGCTGCTCATATCGCTCGCCTCGGCGCTCATGGCCGTGACGATGGGGCCCATCTTGCGGCCGCCGAGGTAGAAATCGTCCGAGCTGCTGCCGCTGCACTTTTTGCCAAAATACACGCCGACGAATACCATCGCGGCGAGATAGAGAACGATGGTCACTACAATAATGATCTGTGCGCTTGTCATGTGATTTTCTCCTTTAGTTTTCGTTAAGACGAGCACAATATAGCACAAAAGAAAGTAGACGTAAATACAGAATGCCGTACAGAATAATTCCTGTACGGCACTGCAAAATTCTGATTTTTTGATTGATTTTACTACATTTTCTGCAAGACGATTTAGTAGACTGTTTTTGAAACAAGTTTTATTTTTTGCGAAAGCCGTCTAAAAATAGCGGCATCATCTGCCGCGCATACTGCACAAGCGCATATTCCCCGCCCGAAAGGCACCAGTCATACATCAGCCCGCGCTCGAACATCGCGTAGGCCTTGACGATCTCGCTCACGGTACGCGTGTCGGTCAGTTCCCCGCGCTCCTGCCCCTGAGAGACGATTTGGCGCAAAAGACGATAGTACGTGCGTTTGCGGTCGAGCAGGTGCTTTTCTCCCTTGGTCACGAGCTGGGAGGAAAAAAGCCGCGCCAGAAGCTCGATGGAGACCGTGTTCTCGATCGTCGTGAACAACTCCTGATTGAGCCAGCATAAGAGCTCGATGCAGTCCATCTCGTCGTGGGGCTGCTGCATCAGCTCCTCATACCGCTCGTCAAACAGCACTGAGAGGGACGAGAGCAGTGCGTCCTTGCCGTCAAAATAGTGGTAGAACGAGCCCTTCGACGTCTCCGACTCGAAGATGATCTCCTCCACCGTCGTCTCCTCATAGCCCTGCTCGTAAAAGAGCTTCCACGCCGCCGAGACGATGCGCGCCTTGGTGTTGCGGCTCGATTTTTTTGCCATGTGCTCCCCTCCCCTGTTTTTATTGATTGTATCACAGTGCGTTGCCCGCTGCCAAGCGTTTTGCGCTCACCCAAGGTTTTTCCGCAGGAATGTGCGAGCATTTTCAAAGAAAATGCCGTCTGCGTCCTGCTGCGATACGCCGCGCGAAAGCAGATACTCGTAAAAATCCGCCGCCTTCTCCGGCGAATCAAGGCACGGCGGCAGCACCGCGCCGTCGAAGTCCGAGCCGAGGGCGAGGTTTTTGCGCGCGCCGAGGTCGAAAAAGTGCGCCACATGGCGATAGACGTCGTCTAAGCTCCTGACCGCTCCCCCGTCGCGCAGGAATGGCCCGTAGTAGTTGAGGCCGATCAGGCAGCCGCGACGCACCATCTCCTTGATCTGCACATCCGTCAGGTTGCGCTTGTGCGCGCAAATTGCGCGGGCGTTGGAGTGCGTGGCGAGAAACGGCCTTTCCGCCGTCTCGAACACGTCCGCGAGCCCCGCGTCGTTCAGGTGCGAGATGTCGATCAAAATGCCGCAGCGCTCCATTTCGCGCACGGCGGCGCGGCCAAAGTCCGTCAGGCCGCGGTCCGTCACATTGCCCGAGCCGAGCTCGTTTTCCCCATTCCACGTCAGCGTCACGGCGCAGACGCCCTGACGCTTCGTCTTCCCGATGCGCGACAGGTCGCCAGCAAACGCGCTGCCATTTTCCACGCTCAGAAAGGCCGCGGTCTTCCCCGCCGCCCACGCGCGCTCCATATCGGCAACATTGCGGCAGGGCGACACACGATCTGCGAATTTTCGCATCTGGCGGTCGAAATTCGCGCAGGCGGCATCAAAAAAGCGGATGGCCTTCTCCCCGCGCAGCTCATCGGGCACGAACACGGCGAAAAACTGCGCCCAGTGGATGTCCTTCGGAATACTTGTGAGCGACAGCGTGCGCGCGGGATCGTCGAGTGTGTCGATGATGTTCGATCCTGCGTACATGCAGTCGGTCAACGTGTCGCAGTGGAGGTCGATGAGGGCGTAAGGGCGCATGCGGGCACTTCCTTTTCAAAAAAGATCACGCTGCATTATACGCTCTTTCCGCCCGTTTCTCAACCGGCAAAGTTTAAGGAATTCTGAGGAATCTTAGCGTGCTCTTTACAAAGGCGCGGCAACACTGATATACTGGGCATCGAAAGGGGCGAAACGCCATGGACAATATTTCCCAGATCATCTCCCGCTCGATCGGTGGCTACAGCATCGGCAGCATCCTTTCCGCGCTGCTGACGTTCCTCATCTGCCTGATTGTCGTGCGGCTCGTGCTCAAGCTCTGTTCGCGGCTGCTCTCGCGCGCGAACCGCCTGAACGAGCGGCTGCAAAAGGTCATCCTCACAAGCCTCAAAACGCTTCTGTATCTGCTTACCATCATCATCACAGCCGAGGCGCTCGGCATCAACACCTCGTCGCTCACCGCCATCATGTCGGTGCTGACGTTGGGCGTCACGCTGGCCGCCGAGGACATTCTCGGCAACGTCGCCGGCGGGCTCGTCATTCTCTTCTCGCATCCGTTCTCGCTCGGCGACGAGATCGAAGTCGGCGGCACGACCGGCACGGTGCGTGAAATTTCACTGACGCACACGAAGATCGAAACGCCGGACGGACAGATCGTGCTCCAGCCCAACCGCGAAATGTCCAGCTCGAAGATCATCAACTTCACCGTCCTGGGCCGCCGCCGCATCGTCTACAAGGTCACAGCATCCTACGACGCGCCGACGGACGAGGTGAAGCAGGCCTGCATGGACGCCGTTCTCGCCTTCCCCGCCGTGCTGAAAGAACCCACGCCGACGGTGTATCTCTCGAATTACGGTGCCAGCTCCATCGAATACACCATCCGCTGCTGGACGGCGGCAGACGCCTACTGGGACACTTATTTTAAGATGTACGAGCGCCTGCGCAACACCTTTGCAAAGCACAACGTGGAGATGTCCTACGATCATCTGAACGTCCACGTCGTGCCGGAGAAACAGAATGAAAATTAAAGTCGTCGATATGACATATGAACAGGCGCTTGCCCAGCCGCCGCAGGTGCACAAAAAGCCGAAAAAGCCGTCGCTCCTGTTCCGGACGGTCCTGCGCGCAGCCTCCGCGCCCGACCTTCTGGCGACGCATTTCCACTGCGAGAAGATCGGCATGGCGCAGATCAAAAGCGATGAGCCCTGCCTTGTCCTGATGAACCACTCGTGCTTTCTCGACCTCAAAATCGCGGAGGCGGTGCTGTACCCGCGCCCGTTCAACATCGTCTGCACGTCGGACGGCTTTGTCGGCAAGGAGTGGCTGATGCGCAGCGTCGGCTGCATCCCCACGCGCAAGTTCTGCTCGGACACGACGCTCGTGCGCGATATGCTCTACTGCGTGCGGACGCTCAAAACGTCTGTGCTGCTCTACCCCGAGGCGAGCTACAGCTTCGACGGCACGGCCACACCGCTGCCGGAGAGCATCGGCAAGTGCGTCAAGGCACTGAATGTGCCGGTCGTGATGATCCGCACCTACGGCGCGTTCGCGCGTGACCCGCTCTACAACGGGCTGCAAAAGCGGCGCGCGAAGGTCTCAGCGCAGATGCAGTGCCTGCTCTCGTCCAGCGACGTTGCAGAAAGGAACGTCGCCGAGATCAATGAGCGCATCTTTTCCGCCTTCCGCTTCGACAATTTCCGCTGGCAGGAGGAAAACGGCGTCTCCGTCAGCGAGCCGTTCCGCGCCGACGGACTCAACCGCGTGCTCTACAAGTGCCCGCACTGCCTCGCCGAGGGGAAAATGGAGGGCAAGGGCACATCTCTCATTTGCCGAAGCTGTAACAAGGAATACCGCTTGACAGAGATTGGTACGCTGGAATGTTTGAACGGCGAGGCCGCGTTCACCCACGTGCCGGACTGGTACACCTGGGAGCGGCAGTGCGTGCGCGAGGAGCTGGAAAGCGGCGCATATCAGCTTGATATTCCCGTGCAGATCTGCATGATGGTCAACATGCGCGAGATCTGCCGCGTGGGCGAAGGCCGGCTGCACCACGATGAAAACGGCTTCCACCTGACCGGCTGCGGCGGGAAACTGGACTATTTCCAAAAGCCTGAGGCCTCGTACAGCCTGTACGCCGACTATTTCTGGTACGAGATCGGCGATATGCTGTGCATCGGCGACCACAAAGCGTTGTATTACTGCTTTCCGCAAGGCGGCGGGGATGTGGTCGCCAAGACGCGGCTGGCTGCCGAAGAGCTCTATAAATTAAAGCGCGCCGCTAAGGCGCGGGGGTGATGCAGCGCGGCAGCGCTGCTTTTGTCCCTGCACCGTGCAGGGGGTGCGTTAAAGGGGGCCATTCTCTCACGTGAGAGAATGGCCCCCTTTAGATCCCCCAAGAGAACGCAAGGGGCCTTGCCCCTTGACCCCGCACATTGGCAGTCTGTAGGTTGAAGAGCTGTAAGCGTAAAACGAAGCCGCGTAAAAAGGGCGCCATCTCAGCTTTTGCTCACCGAGATGGCGGTCTTTTATTTATGAGTCATATAGCATTCTTTCGGGGCATTTGCGGGAAGCAGCTTTTCAGCCCATGCTTCATCAGTTTCGCTCAGTTGCGGCGCGTTTCGCAGAACCCACAGCAGATAACGGTACGGATCAAGGCCATTCTCCTTCGCCGTTTCATTCAGGCTGTAGATCACGCTGCTGGCCTGTGCGCCGCCCGGCGTATTGGCAAACAACCAGTTCTTCCTGCCCATCACAAAGGGCTTAATGCTGCGCTCGGCACGGTTGTTGCTCAGCTCCAGACGGCCATCCTCCAGATACCTTGTCAGGTATGGCCACTGCTCCAGCAGATAGTGGATGGCCCTGCCCAACGCGGATTTCGGCGCAGCCCTCGCCTGCATATCATTTGCCCATGACAACAACGCGTCTAAAACAGGTTTCTCCTGTTCCAGCCGCTTTTCATATCGTTCCTCCGGCGTCAGCTCTGCAAACGCCTGCTCCAGATTGAAAAGCCGGGAGCAATAGCATTCGCCAATCGCTGCCGGCGAGTCCTTTTGCATCTCCTTGGGCAGCGTTTGCAGAGCCTCATCAAATTTTCGCCGCGCGTGGGCCCAGCACCCAACCACCCGGATATTCTCAGGAAGTTTGTGGTAGCCCTGGTATCCATCCGCGTGCAGCCAGCCCGAGAAGCCTTGCAGGAAGGCCTCCGCGTGCTCCGCTTTTCGGGTGGGCTGGTACTCATACAGCACAACCGCCTGTTTCGCACAGCCACTGGTCCGGTACAGCCACATATAGGACTTGCTGGTGGCCATGCGTCCCGATTCTTTCAGCACCTGCAAGGTCGTCTCGTCGGCGTGCAGCACCGGCTCCTTACAAAGCTGCTCGCGCAGCGTATCGTAGACCGGCCGCAGCCACTTCTCCGAAGTGTTCAGCAGCCAGTTGGCCATGGTCTGCCGGGACAGCTTCAGACCCTGACGCTCAAACTCCTGCTGCAACCGGTACAGCGGCGAGTACATGACGAATTTTTGCGTTGCCAGATAAGCCACTGCCTCCGCAGAGGCAAAGCTGCCAGGCAGCAGCGCAGGTTCTTTCGCCGCCTTCACAATGTTGGCTTCACCGGTCTCTTGCTCACAATTCTTGCAGGCGTAGGTGTAGTACACGTCCTCGCGCACCCAGAACTCTGCCGGCTTCATCTGCAGTGTTCTGCGAACCTCTTTGCCGATCTCAACCATCTGGCTGCCACAGGCAGAACAAGTCAGTTCGTTCTCCGGCAGGCGGTGCTCCACCACCTCGGTGGGAGTACCCTCCGGAACGACATCCAGCACATTGCCGGACTGCCGTTTGCACTCGTGCGCCTTCACAGCGACGGGAGCTTTCCCAGCGGAATTCATGCCGAAGATGTAAGCCCCCACCTCGTTCATGGTCAGGCTCAGCTGGTCCATGACCAGCTGAGCCGCCTGCTCTGAAGAACGGCCAAACAACTTCTTTTTGGACAGCTTCAGCTGCTCCAGCAGCCACTCATTTTGCAGCGTCAGGCTGGTGATGACCTGCGCCTGTTCCTGTTCACGGGCAGCAAGCTTTGCTTCCAGCTTTGCATTCCGTGCTTTTTCCTGCTGCAAACGCTCATATTCCGCACGGGAAATGGTCACCATTTCTTCCGTGTTACTTGTCCGCATTTCTCTGTTTTCCATGAGGAAATTATACCACAAGGCAGAGAGAAAAGCCAGTATTTTCAATGGTTTTTGGACATTCTTCCTTGCTCAGACTGCGCTCAATCCTGTCACCGGACGGTGGGCTTTCGGCTGTTCGATCTGCAACCCCTCCATGAGCCAGCGGTACTGCTGCGGCGTTAAAGTCTTCACCTCAGATTCTGAGCGCGGCCATTGGTACGCGCCCTGCTCCAGTCGCTTGTACAGCAGGATGAAGCCATCTTTTTCCCAGTACAAGCCCTTGATACGGTCTCACCGCCGTCCGCAAAACAGGAACAGTGTGTTGGTAAATGGATCCAGTTCAAACTGCTGCTGGACGAGCCGCGCCAGACCATCTATGCCCTTGCGCAGATCCGTGTAGCCGCAGGCGATATAGACTTGATCTGCACCGGTGAAATCGTTCAGCATAGGCGCAGAAGCTCCACCAGCAGTCTCAGCTGTTCCGCGTCACAACCGGGGTAAATGTTCAGACTGGCCTTCCCAATATGCAGTGTGGCGCAACGTTCCGAAACGTTGCAAGACATTTTCTTCGGTTCCGGCAGCTCCGCAAAGGTCACGGCCGGCACACCGGAGCACGGCGATTGGTTGGCAGCAGTTAACAGCTCCCGTTCCCAGCGGTAATAGGTGGATGCGTTGATTCCTTCTTGTTTGCACCACGCCCGCACCGGCAGACCACTGCTGCGGCAATCCTGTATCCGCGCCGACCACTCCTGCAGCTTCGCACGGTGTTTCAACTCTGCGCTTGTCACCCTGACACCCCCACAATACAATAGTAGCGGAACGTTTCGCAACGTTCCGCTACTATTGTCTCATGCCTGTCCAGCCGCTGCTTGCTTTTACGGTTACGAAGAGCTGCACGTGCTACGCAATCAGGTGCGGTATACATGGCTTCGCCATGAATCCCTGCGATTCGTTTCCGTTTTGCAACCGCGCCTTACTATCGTGAGGCGCGAGTGACGTTAGGCTGGCGGCAGACTGCGTACGGAATGTGGCATTGCTAACGCTCGCCTCATTGAGTAGTGTCTCGATAGACGGAAATTACTGCACACTTCTACAAGATGGGCAGAGCGGCAGCGGATGATAGGAGCAGAGGCAAATCGTATAGCAATGCTAAACGCGGCTTCGCCGCGCGCAGGCAGTTGCATTCCGGAGGCATCAAAGTAGTTCAAACCCGAGACTGCCAAGCAAAGCCTTTCTCTTGGGGTTCCAAAGGGGCCATTCTCTTTTGCGAAAGAGAATGGCCCCTTTGACTCGCTTCCCTGCGCGGCGCAGGGAAGCCCCCGACGGCCTCAGGCCGTCATAATTTTCAAGCGCTTTGCCCATCAAAGCCCTTGAGCGACTTCTTCTCCTCGCGGAGAAACACGATCACGCTCAGAAGGAACGGGAAGAAATACGTCGCCACGCGATAAAGTACCAGCGCCGACGAGGCGATTGCCGTGTCCGCCCACGGGGCGAAGAGCAGCAAAAATGCAAACTCCATCGGGCCCACGCCTGCGACGTTCGGCAGCGCGCTTGTGATGAGCAGCATCAGCGAGGCAAGCATCTGCGCCTGCGCGAAGTTAAGCGCCGTGCAGCCCACGAGCCGCAGCGCGGCATAGGGGATGGAATAGAGCACGAAGAGCTTCACAAGCCTCACGGCGATACCTTTGACGCGGATTGACGGAACGAGCAGCACCTTTTTCGCCTCGCGGTTGAGCTCGGTGAGACTATTCGCCCACTTTTCGCGGCGTTCGTCCCACTTCGGCGTGTGCGGGAGCTTGCCGAGCAGCATCAGCACTAACTTCAGCACCTTATCCCAGGTGTAGAGCAGCGTGAGCGCGATCACGATGAGCGCGCCGATGACATAGCCGATCAGAAGATAGCGGGCAAGGCCGCTGGCGCTCTGCTCCAGCCAGTCGCTGCCGAGCAGCAACGCGACCGTCGCGTAGATCAGCACGGATATCTTGTGCAGCACGTATTCGCTCGCCATGATGCCAAGACCGCTGCCCGCGTCCAGACCTCGCCTGTAAAGGTAAAAGCTTTGCATCGGCAGCGTGCCCGCACCCAGCGTCGCGATATTGCCGAACACGCCGAGGAATGTCACGCGCAGCGCGTCAATAAACGTGCAGTCCGGCTTTTTGTGGTGGATGATGACGAGGCACAGCACGGATTCCATCGCCTCGTAGGCAAAGCCGAGTGCGAGCAGGAGCAGCACACCCCAGAACGGCACAGTACTCAGGTCCTTGACGATATCGGGCATCACGTCGCGGAAAACAAGGATGATGGCAACAAAGATCAGCGCCAGCGTGAGACCGCTGACGAGATAGGTTCTGCTCCGTTTGCTTTTCAATGCTGTTCCTCCCCGCCTTCGCAGATGATGTTATGATAAAATTTCCTTTTGCAGCACCTCGGCGATGTCGGTCCACTCCCACGGAAGACCCACGGCATTTTCGCCGAAGTGTCCGCCGCAGGAGACGCGGCGATAGATCGGGCGGCGCAGTTCAAAGCGTGCCGTGATGCTGCCTGGGCGCATGTCGATATGCTCCATAAGCCAGCTCGCGATCTTTTCGTCGCTCACGCGCCCCGTGCCAAACGTGTCGACCATCACGCTCACAGGGTCGGCGAGGCCGATGGCATAGGCAAGCTCGATCTCGCAGCGGTCGGCCAGCTCCGCGGCTACAATGTTCTTGGCGAGATAGCGCGCCATGTAAGCGCCCGTGCGGTCGACCTTGCTCGGGTCCTTGCCCGAGAACGCCCCGCCGCCGTGGCGCGCCATGCCGCCATAGGTGTCGGCGATGATCTTGCGGCCGGTAAGGCCGCTGTCGCCCGCGGGCCCGCCAACGACAAATCGTCCCGTCGGGTTGATGAAATACTCTGTGTGCTCGTCGAGCAGTTCCGGCGGCAGCACAGGGAAAATGACCTGTTCTAAGATCGCATCGCGCAGCGCGTCGATGCCGACCTCCGCGCTGTGCTGCGCGGAGACGACGACGGCGGAAATGCGTTTGGGCTTGCCGTCCTCGTATTCGACGCTGACCTGCGCCTTGCCGTCCGGCAGAAGATAGGGCAGCAGCTTTTCGCGCCGCACCTGTTCGAGTCTTCTCGTCAGGCGGTTCGCAAGCGTGATGGGCAGCGGCATCAGCGCATCGGTCTCGCGGCAGGCGTAGCCGAACATCATACCCTGATCGCCCGCGCCGGCTTCTTCCGGCGCGCCGCGGTCAACCCCGCGCGCGATGTCCGGCGACTGGGTGTGGATGCTGACGCGGATGCGCACGTTTTCGGCGTCAAAGCCGACGACGGGCACGGTATAGCCGATCTCGGCGATGACCTTGCGCGCAATGGCTTCATAGTCCGGCACATAGGATGAGGTGATCTCGCCCATCAGGTGAACTTCGCCGGTGCAGGCCGTCACCTCGCAGGCGACGTGTGCGTCGGGATCGTTGGCAAGGATGTCATCGAGCACCGCGTCGGCGATCTGGTCGCAGACTTTATCGGGATGTCCGCACGTGACGGACTCAGAGGTGAAATAGGTTTTCATCGCTTTCGCTTCCTTTCTGCTCGTTCGCATGGGGAAAGAGCGCTGTCTCAGTTTTTGACAGTCTGATGATAGCGGGAATATGAAAGCGGGAAAAGTGGCAAAGTCCGCAAGGCGCACAAAGTTTTCACACTCCCGCCGCGCTGACCAAGTTTCCGACAGGAAGCGGCGAGTATAGTGTAAAGATTTCGTTAAATGTTCACGATTTTGTCACTTGCAAGTTCTTCCCATATCAGATATAATGAATATTATCGAATCGAGAAAGGGAGGAACCTACCCATGGCTCTGCGCACCAAAAACGCCATCCGCCGCAGCTTCATCGAGCTTCTGGCAGAGCGTCCCTTTGACAAGATCTCCGTCCGCGACATCGCAGAGAGAAGCGAGGTCACGCGGAACACTTTTTATTATTACTACACTGACATCTACGCGCTGGCCGAGGACGTGTTCGAGTCGGAGATTGAAAAGCTCTCCGAGCGCGTGGAGGGCTATGAATCGTGGCAGAAGGCATTTTTGACCGCCACATCCTTCGCCGCGGAGAACAAGCGCATGATCCTGCACCTGCACAACTCCGCCCACAGCGATATTCTGGCAAGATATTACCACAAAACGATCCTGACGACAATGCTTTCTTACGTCCGCAAGGAGGCTGAGGGCCTGAACGTCAGCGAAAGCCAGATCATGGCGCTCGCGCGCTTCTACACGGCAGCGCTCGCAGGGCTGACGCTTGAATGGATCGGCAGCGGCATGAAGGGCGAGCCGGATTCGTTCATCGATGATCTCGGCGGAATGCTCGACGGCAACATCCGCCGCTCTCTCGAGCGCGGATGTGCGCACGCGGCACAGTAAATAATATGCATTAAAAATGGGAAAGCGGCGGGATGGTTTGACCATTCCGCTGTTTTCGTCCACGTCGGG
>NZ_JPJG01000067.1 GCF_000765235.1 Oscillibacter sp. ER4
ACAAGCCCAAGCTTCGGTTTCATGCTTAGCCCCGTTATATTTTCCGCGCAGAGTCACTCGACCAGTGAGCTATTACGCACTCTTTTAATGAGTGGCTGCTTCTAAGCCAACATCCTGGTTGTTTTCGCAATTCCACATCGTTTTCCACTTAGCATGAATTTGGGACCTTAGCTGTGGGTCTGGGCTGTTTCCCTTTTGACAACGAAACTTATCTCACGCTGTCTGACTGCTATGCATCAATTATCCGGCATTCAGAGTTTGATAGGTCTTGGTAACCTTATCGGCCCCGCCACCATTCAGTGCTTTACCTCCGGTAATCTAACATAACGCTAGCCCTAAAGCTATTTCGGGGAGAACCAGCTATCTCCGAGTTCGATTGGAATTTCTCCGCTATCCACAAGTCATCCGCCACCATTGCAACGGGGGTCGGTTCGGCCCTCCATGAGATTTTACTCTCACTTCAGCCTGCTCATGGATAGGTCACCCGGTTTCGGGTCTATGGCAACGAACTTTACGCCCTATTCAGACTCGCTCTCGCTTCGCCTCCGGTACTCAATACCTTAAGCTTGCTCGTTACTATAACTCGCCGGACCGTTCTACAAAAAGTACGTCATCACACGTTAACGTGCTTTGACTGCTTGTAAGCACAAGGTTTCAGGTTCTCTTTCACTCCCCTCCCGGGGTCCTTTTCACCTTTCCCTCACGGTACTGCTCCTCTATCGGTCATCAGGTAGTATTTAGGCTTGGATGGTGGTCCACCCGGTTTCCCACGGGGTTTCACGTGTCCCGCGGTACTCTGGATCCAGACTGCCAGTCTTCATTTTCAGATACAGGGCTCTCACCTTCTGTGGCCGGCTTTCCCACGCCGTTCTCTTAATTACCTCTGGTCTTGATGTCTGTCCGCAACCCCGAAGAACTTGCGTCCCTCGGTTTGGCCTCCTCCGCGTTCGCTCGCCACTACTAGCGGAATCTCGGTTGATGTCTTTTCCTGGCCCTACTTAGATGTTTCAGTTCAGGCCGTTCCCTTCGTACGCCTATTTGATTCAACGCACGATGCTCAAGTATTGCTTGAGCGGGTTCCCCCATTCGGAAATCCACGGATATATCGGATATTTGCTCCTCCCCGTGGCTTATCGCAGCTTGTCACGTCCTTCGTCGGCTCCTGATGCCAAGGCATTCCCCTTGCGCTCTTTTCAGCTTGACCTATCGAATCATTTGCTGATCCTCAAAGTTGAATTATGCAGGCAATTTAACAGGATTTTCGAAATTGTAATTGTTACCCATCTATACGATGTTCCACAATTAAAACTAAAAATACCTTCTTCTGTTCTTTCAAACAAAAGACCTCTCTGTTGCCTTGCTTATCACTTCTTCATTACATTGTTCAGTTTTCAAGGTTCGATCTTCCAACTGCTTTTGCAGCCAGATTTGAAGATCTGTCTTTATGCCAGGTCTTCAAATCCAACGACAAATGTCACTGGTATGGTGGGCCCGAGTGGGCTCGAACCACCGACCTTACGATTATCAGTCGTACGCTCTAGCCAGCTGAGCTACGGGCCC
>NZ_JPJG01000068.1 GCF_000765235.1 Oscillibacter sp. ER4
ATCGTTTGTTTGGTACTCCTTTTGGCATAGCAAAACACCCCACTTCTTAGATAGTATATCATACTGTCTAACAAATGGGGTGCAGTTCAAAAAGAGGGTGTCTTTTTATGCGGTAAAACATGTCAGGCCGTCTGCAAGACCTCGCGCTTTTTCCAGCTTATGAAGCCGTAGAGGTCGTTGAGCAGGAAGATGGCGAAGTTGACCGCCACGGGGATGTAGACCGGATTTTCCATCGACGCCATGATCCATAGCACGATGAGCACGACGTCATTCGCCGCGTAGCCCACGGCATAGTAGGACGAGTGCAGCATCGTCAGCGCTGCGGCGAGAAAGCTCGTGATGATCGACACGGTGCTGAAAAAGAGATTCGGCGTATCGAGCAGTTTTAAGATGTAGTAGAACACCGCCGCAACGGCGACGGTGCTGGCGGCCAGCGCCGCGAGGTGTCTGCGCGCAAGCGTCTGGATCGCGACCTCGCTGCCGTTTTCCTTCGACGGGTTTTTGAGCCACGTGACCGTCGACCAGACGGCCATCGGCAGCGTCATGCCGAGGTAGGTGATCATCTCGCCCCAGTAGTGGAAGCGGAACGAGATCACGCCGTACAGAATGCTGAATACGATCATCAACACCTGTGACCACACGTTGCCCTTGGCCGCAAACACAAGCGATGTGACACCGACAAGCGCCGCCGTCATCGTGAGCGGATCGAGCTCAGGCGTTATCTGGTTTGCGATGAGCACGACGGCGAGCGAGGCGAGCCAGAGGCACCATTCGCGCCGTGTGAGTGATTTGATGGGGTTATTCATGGTTTTCTCCTTTCGAATCAAAGCATAAGTTCAATTCGAAAGGCGCTGCGGGTCAAGGATCGGGATGCGCCGCTGGTTCAAGATCATAGAAGCTGCTCCTGCATGAAATGATATCGAACGTATTCTACACGATGGCGCGTATGATGACAAGAGAAATCTTTTGCGCGGCAGCAACAACTAAAATTCAACCGTTGGTTGAAAAAGTTCTCAACCAATTTTACTGATGGTCGCTGTTTTTTCATGCTCTCCGGCGCTATACTGTGGACACGGAAAGAAACAGCGCCCTAAGCGGGGCGCGAAAGGAGAAGTGTATGGAAAATCATGTGGCAGATCAGATCCGCTTTTACCGCAGGCAGGAGGGCCTGACGCAGGAGCAGCTGGCCGAGGCGATGGGCGTCTCCGTTGCGGCGGTGAGCAAGTGGGAGCAGGGAGTTTCCCAAAGTTAAAGATACCACATCAATCCCACGCGGACTTTTGCTCAACCGATACAGCCGGAGGGCTGGATAACAAGAAAAGGCGGTATGCGCCCCGTGGAGGGGTAGCGTACCGCCTTTTCTTGTGGGGGTTTCCAAAGGGGGCAACGCCCCCATTTGGCACACGACTTTGCGAAGCAAAGTGTAGTGTGTTATACGCTCTGTCGGCGTTGCCGTGAAAATGCCGTTGCCGCCGGGGAGGGCAAGGGCATTTGAAGCGGCAGGAAAACAGGGCTGTGCTTGCGTGGCGTAGAGCCGTAAGCACAGGTCTGGTTTCAACAGCAGACTGGGCGTATATGAAAGCCCCCGTCCCTCGTCCTACGCTCCGACTTGTGGACAAAGTGTCCCGAAGTTGTGGCTACACTCCCGGAAAAGTAACAGGACAGCGGGCAACCGTCAAGGCTGAAATGAACGGGCTTACACCCGGCCTTGACCGCCACCCGCCGTCCCGCTGAATGGGTGGACAAGGCGGCCAATCCCTCAAAGTGCTTGGCCGCTCTCGTTCTGATTTTGGAGCGTTTCTTTTCTCATAATGAAATGGGCGGGAAGCCATTTTAGGGCTTTCCCGCCTTGATTGCCCATCAGCAAAGACGGGCGGGACTGTCAACGGCGGCGCATGAAATGCGCCGTTCATCTTGACCGTTGACTGGCTTTGCTATTTCTCTGATAAATGAAATTTCGATTTTTAGAAATCGTTTAAGATAGCAATGCGGCTCCACTTGAAATTTTTTCTTTTACTGCAAAAACAGCCTCTTGGATAGAATAGGTTGTCGTTTCTATAACATTCGATTCATATATCCCCAAATTACAAAATTGCTCCCACATTGTTTCTACTAATTCAACATTTGTTTTTCTGTCTAATTTTGAACGTTCCACAGCTCGTTTCATAGTTTCTTCTTTACTGGCTCTTAAAACAATATAGTGTACTTCATAATCTTCTCGAACAAGGGCTCTCCATGGTTCTAAAAACCACGGCCCGACAATTCCATCTACAATTACATCATATCCGCCGCGGGCATAGCGCTTTGCAGCTTCTAAAAAGGCTTCAATGACAACTAAATTTTGTTCGTTGGACTCTGGTAAATGCGGCGGTATTGCTCCTTTGCTTAAATAATGAAAAAAGTCGTCTGTGTGCATATGCACAGATTTATCCATGTTCGATTCTTTTGCGACAATCGACGCAGTTGTTGTCTTTCCTGTTCCCGGCGAACCTGTAATCACAATAATTCTTCCTTGATTCATCTACATTCTCCCTCGCAATTCAGATTTACCGCTCTCTTTCTGATTTTGGAGCGTTTCTTCTCTCAAGATTGAAATGGGCGGGAAGCCATTTTAGGGCTTTCCCGCCTTGATTGCCCATCAGCAAAGACGGGCGGGACTGTCAACGGCGGCGCATTTATGCGCCGTTCATCTTGACCGTTGATTGGCCCCGCTAACTTTGCTACTCTGTTCTAAGTAATTCCTCAATTTGTTTTTTCATATATTCTACAAGTGCCATCGCTTCCTTTTCTACTGTCTCCCATTCATCAGACAAATTTCCCAAATAAGCTTCCTTTGCCGTTGTTAGCAGGGGGGAAAATCTCTCCGGCAATTTTAAAATTACCCATTTTGCGGCAACATCTTTTGTCGTGATTTCTTCTGTTACTAAAGTAAACCACATTCGTGATAAGGTTAATAACACATTTCTTTCATCACCCTTAAAGCTGGAAATCAAACCAGGTAAAGAAAACCGAATTGCTTTTTTAATTTCGTGAAATGGGATAGCGGGAATAAGCTCTTTGCTTTCCGCCCCCTTCAAAGTTATGCTATTTTTTCTTGCTTGCCATAATAAAATCATTATATCTGGGTCATTGCAGGCTTGCGGATATTCTCCTGCTTCCATCTCTCCCCTTAGCCATTCACCATACATATACTGACATTTTGGCGGAAATTGCAACGGAACAATATCAGATTGATTGATAATAGTTACCTCTAAAGGTCTTTTTTCAATACAGCCTACGGAGCCAGAAATTTTCAATAATTGCTTTGTTAGATCTGCTCTGATTGAATTACTCAATTCTTGCTTAGTAATTATCAGTATATCTATATCACTATCTGGACGCAGCCCATTCATTGTTGCTGAACCATATAAATATATCCCCAATATTTGACCTTGTAATATGGTTTCTGCTATTGAAATAACTTGATTTACTTGTTGTGGAAATTCATTTATATTCATTGTAACTCCTATATGTATTTATTTTTACTCCTCAACAACTGATAAAACAGCGTCTAAGGCTAATTCTAAGGCTATGGATATACTTGTTTTTCCCCATTCTCTTTCTTGGTATTTATGAGGGTCTGCAAGAGTATCGGCTGAAAAAAGCAGCATAGCCCATGTAACTTTTCTAAATTTTGCACACGCCGCCAATGCGGAACATTCCATTTCTACTACTTGACATCCCTCTTCTTTCCGATACTGAACCATTTCTACTGTTTCTCGATAAAAACCGTCTGTTGTCCATGTTTTAACTTCCCAATATGGTATATTCTTTTGGCTTAAAGCAGATTCAATCGCATTTATACCAGCCTTTGAAATCTCTACTTCTCGGGAGGGAGGAAGATAATGGTAAGATGTTCCCTCATCTCTCAATGCAGAAACAGGTATCAAAAATCTATTTTCCGGGATGTCTTCCAATACGCCGCAGGAGCCGACGGAAATAATCTTTGTTACACCCCCTGCAATTAAATATTCTAAAACTTGGACGGCAGCAGCACTTCCCACAGGAGCCGGACATAGACATATTTTCTCCTGATTATAAAGACATTCATAAATAGGATATCGTCTTGTTGCACTTTCAAATTCATCTATCTGTATTCCATCATGGGTATGTGCATAATTTTCAACCTCGTCTCCTAAAAAAGCAAACACTGCTTTTGCAGGAAAACATTTTTTCCCATTTCCCGGCTGAAAAACAGCTTTTGATGCGGTATCGTACTCTAAAACAGGGTAGTCATGCTTTACTAATGGCATATTATTATCTCGAATAACAGGCTATTATTCTATTCCTTTCATCATCTTTTTTGCCAACTGCTTGAACAGGTCGGCAGTTTCTTCATCCATCGGCGTAAGCTGTCCGATCTGTCCGGCAACCATCGCCGCTACATCGTCAATGGAAAGCGGGTTTTGCTTCTGTTCCGCCAATGCGTCCCGCATGGCTTGGAACATCGCGGCGGTCACAGCTTCTCCCGGCTGTTCCCCGTTGTCAATGTCTTTCTTAATATCCCGCAGGATAGCAAGGAACACATTTTTGATTTTCTCAATCTCCGCCTCATGTTCCCCCATCTTCTGGGCGTTCAAAAGCTGTAAATCCTGCTTTGCTTCCGCCCGGTGTTCCGGGTGTTCTTTCATCAGGTCGGACAGGGAAGCCGTTGCTATCTCGATAAGCTGGTTTCTTGCTGTTATGCCTTTTGCCGCTGTGTCCTGAAAATAAATCCGTATCAAATCTATCAGCTTAGGAAAATTCCTGTGTTCCAACAGGCGGTTGAGGATTTGCACATCAACAGCACCCGTCACGAGCCCCCTCACGGCTCCCTCGGACAAGCCTAATTCAGAAATATCGTAGCTTTTACGGACGCTCACGGTGGATAAGCCCAGTATGTAGTCTGTCGATACCTTAAATTCCTTTGCCACGCCTATGAGAATATCACTGCTGACCGTTCTCGTTTCGCCGCTGACAATGCGGCTCAACTGGGAAGCGGAAACCCCTATCTTCTCCGCAAGTTCCTTTTGTGTGATGTGGTTCCCGTTGCATAAATCGGAAATCCGCTGTCCGGGTGTTCCGGGTAAAGCCATAGATACGCACCTCCTCCGCATACTTCCATTATACAGAATGATTGCAAAAATGCAATATCCAAAGTGTAAACTTCATCAAAATGCAATTCTCGCAATATTCCGGGAATTGCATTTTTTTCGTGTAGACTTAGGGTAGTTCATCGATGGACGGCACCTTGAAAACAGAATGACCGTCCGAAAAGGAATACCCCGGCTGGGGAAGCACCGCAAGGAGTCGGACTTCGGGACAAAATGTCCCGAAGTTGCGAGGAGCGTGCCAACGCCGGAACACGCCGCAGGAATGGGGCAGGAAACCTTTTCGGGGAGAACGGCAACGGAAAGCAAAATGGAGGGAACGCATGAGAGATAACCCCTATAAAGACTTGCCGCCGCTGGAACGCAGGCCGGACGGTTCCCTTTACCGCATGACCCCGGCGCAGAGAAAACAGGCGGCCAGCCTGATACGCCGGGAGTGCTGTTGCTGTGAGGACGGCAACTGCATTGTCCTTGACGATGGGGACACCTGCACCTGTCCGCAGACGATTTCTTTCTCGGTCTGCTGTAAGTGGTTCCGCTGGGCGGTCTTGCCGCTGGACGGGACGCTGGAAGCGGAGATTTTCCGGGATAAGGACTTGAAACGCTGTGAGGTCTGCGGCGGTGTGTTCGTCCCCAAATCCAACCGGGCAAAATACTGCCCCGGCTGTGCCGCCAGAGTTCACAGGCGGCAGAAAACAGAAAGTGAACGGAAAAGGAGGTCTGCTGTGGACAGTTAGGAGCGAAAAAAGCCTTGATTTATCAGGCTTCGCAAGCCCCAAACCGGGGCTGGTGGTATAAAGTATCGCCCGCCCCGGAAAACGGGCTTCTAACCGTCCACAAAACGCACTATGACAAATACCATCTATATCCATCAGCCGGAAAAGGCGTTCAGCTTCACCCGGCTCCCGAATTTCCTCTTTGAAGCCCCCACATTCAAGCCCTTGTCCAACGAGGCAAAGGTTCTGTACGCCTTTATCCTGCGCCGGACAGAGTTATCCCGCAAGAATGGGTGGGCGGATGATTGCGGACGGATTTATCTGTACTATCCCATCTGCGAGGTGGTTGACCTGCTCCACTGTGGGCGGCAGAAAGCGGTAAACACCCTGCGGGAACTGCAATACGCCGGGCTGGTGGAGATCCAGAAGCAGGGCTGTGGAAAACCCAACCGCATTTTCCCAAAATCCTATGAAGCGGTTCCAAACACCGACTTCAAGAAATCCGGTTCTGGTACGCCGGAGGGCTGAAAACCGTACTTATGAAGTGAGGAAATCACTCCCCGGAAGTACGAAAACCGGACGGTATATAGAAATACAAAGATTAAAAAGATTTATTTATATTCTATCCATTCCAATCCTATCCGAGCTAATTTCTGCGGGATTTTCCCTGTGGAAAACCCCGGATAGGAAAGGAATGGGGAAAGGAGCAGAATGGCACAACACGCAATTTTGCGGTTTGAGAAGCACAAGGGCAACCCGGCAAGGCCGCTGGAAGCCCATCACGAAAGACAGAAAGAACAATACGCCAGCAACCCCGACATTGACACAAGCCGGAGCAAGTACAACTTTCATATCGTCAAGCCAGAGGGCAGGTACTATCATTTCATTCAAAACCGCATTGAACAGGCCGGGTGCCGAACCCGCAAGGACAGCACACGGTTTGTCGATACGCTGGTAACTGCCAGCCCGGAGTTTTTCAAGGGGAAATCCCCAAAGGAGATACAGGCGTTTTTCCAGAGGGCGGCGGACTTCCTCATTGGCCGGGTAGGACGGGAAAATATCGTGTCGGCGGTGGTACACATGGACGAGAAAACGCCCCACCTGCATTTGACCTTTGTTCCGCTGACAAAGGACAACCGCCTGTGTGCAAAGGAGATTATCGGCAACCGGGCAAACCTGACGAAGTGGCAGGACGATTTTCACGCCTATATGGTGGAGAAATATCCTGACTTGGAGCGTGGGGAGAGCGCCAGCAGGACAGGCCGGAAGCATATCCCCACCCGGCTTTTCAAACAGGCGGTTTCCCTCTCCCGGCAGGCAAGAGCCATTGAAGCCACACTGGACGGCATTAACCCGCTGAACGCCGGAAAGAAAAAAGAGGAAGCCCTCTCCATGCTGAAAAAGTGGTTCCCGCAGATGGAGAATTTCTCCGGGCAGTTGAAAAAGTACAAGGTCACAATCAATGACCTGCTGGCGGAAAATGAGAAGTTGGAAGCAAGGGCAAAGGCCAGCGAAAAAGGAAAGATGAAAGATACGATGGAACGGGCAAAGCTGAAAAGCGAACTGGACAATTTACAGCGGCTGGTTGACCGTATCCCGCCGGATATACTGGCGGAACTGAAACGTCAGCAGCGGCACACGGTAAAGGAAAGGTGATAGATATAAGCAGAAATTTTCGCCGCCTCTGTGCGGCATTGTACCTTGAAAACTGAATATGGAGGACACTGGATGGCAAAAAGTGAAAGCGATATTTTTACACCCCGAACAGGGCAGGTTATACAAGCAGAGAACGGCACGCAGTATTTTGTATGTGGGAACAACCGTATAAAAATCTCCGAACACTTCGCCGCAGGCGGGAAGCCCCTCGGTGATCTGATTGTAGATGTGGTGCGGCATACCGCAGAAAAAGCCGCTTCAACCTGATAGCCCATCATTGATAACACGCCCACGCTTATGATATAATTGCCATAGAGCAAAAGTATTGTAAGCGTGGGTTGTTTCTTTAGAAGGAGGATTTTTACGGTGAAACAACCTTACAATACTACGATTTACAACACGGCGCTTTATATGAGATTGAGCCGGGACGATGAACTGCAAGGAGAAAGCGGGAGTATTCAGACACAACGCATGATGCTCCGGCAATATGCCGCCGAGCATGGCCTGAATGTCATAGATGAATATATCGACGATGGATGGTCTGGAACGAACTTTGACAGGCCGGATTTTCAGAGAATGATTGATGACATTGAGGACGGGAAAATCAACTGCGTTGTTACGAAGGATTTATCCCGCTTAGGCAGAAACTACATTCTGACCGGCCAGTACACGGAAATCTACTTTCCCAGCAAAGGCGTCCGCTATATCGCTGTCAATGACAATGTGGACACCATCAACGGAGAGAATGAGCTTGCCCCATTCCTCAACATTCTGAATGAAATGCACGCCCGCCAGACCAGCAAAAAGGTAAAGGCGGCCATGCGGACACGGTTCGCAAATGGCGCACACTATGGAGCCTATGCTCCGCTTGGCTATGTCAAAGACCCAGATAAGAAAGGCCATCTTCTGATTGACCCGGAAACAAGGTGGATTATCGAAAAGATTTTTGACCTTGCCGTTCATGGCCGGGGAGCCGCCAGCATTACACGGATTTTGGTCGAAGAAAAAGTACCTACTCCCGGCTGGCTGAATTTCCAGAGATACGGCACTTTCGCAAATATCTATGCCGGAGCGCCGGAGGAAAAAGCCTATGCGTGGACGATAGCGCAGGTGAAAAGTATTCTGAAAGAGGAAACCTATATCGGACACAGCGTCCACAATAAGCAGACCAACATTTCATTCAAAAACAAGAAGAAAGTACGCAAGCCAAAAGAGGAATGGTATCGTGTGGAGAACACCCACGAAGCGATTATTTCCGAAGATGTGTTCCGTCAAGTACAGGAGCAGATTTGCAACAGGCGCAGACGGCAGAAGAACGGCACAACACAGATATTTTCCGGGCTGGTAAAATGTGCGGACTGCGGCTGGTCGCTGGCCTATGGTATGAACAGCCAGAACAAAAATCCCTATGCCCACTACCATTGTAGCAAGTACGGGCAAGGATTGCACCAGTGTTCCATGCACTATATCCGCTATGATGTGCTTTACGCCTATGTCCTTTCCCGTCTGCAATACTGGTCTGTGCTGGCACAGCAGGATGGGGACAAACTTCTGAAACGGCTACTTAACGCCAGCGACAAGGAACGCAATACTGCAAGGAAGCGGCAGACAGCCGAACTGAAAAAGGCGGAAAAGCGCAAAGCAGAAGTAGACACCCTGTTTGCAAAAATGTATGAGGACTGGTCTGCCGGACGCATTACAGAATACAATTTCAATATGCTGTCCGAAAAGTATCAGGGCGAACAGCGAGAATTGGACGTAAAAATTGAACGGCTTCACGAAGCGATGGAGACCGCCGCCCAGACAGCGGTTGACGCTGAAAAGTGGATAGGTCTGATGAAACAGTATGTCAATCCCACAGAATTGACGGCTGAACTTCTGAATACGCTGATTGAAAAAATCCTTGTCCATGAAGCGGTCAAAAGTGAGGACGGAAGCCGGGAACAGGAAGTGGAAATCTTCTACCGCTTTATCGGCAAAATCGAATGACACATCTTGAGATACCCAACAATATCTTTAACTAAGGGAAACGGGGGCAGAGCCTTCCGGAGATCCCGATGCTGATGGAGCTCGCGGACTTTTTCGACCTGTCGGTCGACGCGCTTTTGGGCTATCGGCTGCGCTCGAACGACCGAAAGAGCGTCAGCGAGCGGCTGAAGGTCCTGCGCCGCGAGGACAGATATGACGAGGGCCTTGCCGAGGCGGAAAAGGCGCTGCAAAAGTTTCCGAACACCTTTACCGTCGTCTACGAGTGTGCCAAGCTCTTCGAGATGGCGGGCGGCACGCGGAAAGACAAGGCCTTGCAGCGCCGCGCGCTCGATTTACTGACGCACGCTATCCGTCTGCTGCCGCAGAACAGCGACCCGCAGGTGAGTGAAATGTCGCTTCGACTAGACATGGCGAACGTGCTGCTCGATATGGAGGACTGGGAACGCGCGCTCGCGCTCTTCAAGGAGAACAACGCCTGCGGGCTGCTCGACGACCAGATCGGCTGTCTGCTCGCGCTCGTCAAGGAGCGGCGCGAGGAGGGCGTACCCTATCTTTCAATGGCGCTGCTGCGCGCGGTGACGTCGCTCGTGCGTGTGTGCGACGGCTTTGCCAATGTGTTCGAAGCACGAAAGGACATGAAGTCGGCCATCGACATTTTGCAGTGGAAGCATTCGGTACTCTCAGGCCTCAGAAAAAAAGGCACGGTCAGCGAGCTCGACAAGATCAGCGCGGCCTCGCACGCGGCGCTCGCGCGGCTCTTGTACGACTGCCGCGATTTAGGCGGCGCGAACGACGAGCTGAAAACCGCCAAAGCACTGGGTGCAGCCTACGACGCCGCGCCCAGCCACAGCGCAAGAAATGTCCGCTTCTACGAGGGCGTCGAGCATGTGGGCATTTACAGCGACTTTGGCCGCAGCGCGATGGATGCGGCGCTTGATGCGTTCCTCGGAGATGACAGCACAGAGAAGTTGGAAGCGTTTTTCCGAAACGGTTAAAAAGGTCTCCGGGAAAAAGCAGCGCCTTTGGCGCTGCACGGGAAAGGGGGATATTCTCTCACGTGAGAGAATATCCCCCTTGGACCCCCAAGAGAACGCGAGGGGAGGACCCCTCGACCCCCGACATTGGCAGTTTGCAGCTTAAAGAGCTGCACGCGCTGCGCAATCGGGTGCGGCGTACATGGCTTCGCCATGAATCCCTGCGATTCGACACATCCAGCAACCGCGCCTTACTATCGTGAGGCGCGAGTGACGGTAGAACGGCGGCAGACTGCTTACCGAATGCGGCATTGCTTCGCTCGCCGCATTGTGGAGTGCTCCGTTAGACGGAAATTAGGCTGCACTACTACGAGACTGGCAGAGCAGCAGCGGATAGTAGGAGTAGGCCAAATCGTCTTGCAATGCTAAACGCGGCTTTGCCGCGCTATGGGCAGTGCAATCGGCAAGCTTTGCAGCTCTTCAATCTGTTCGCTTGCAATGGAAATTTTCTCTGGGAGGGTGTAAGGGAGGGGTATCTCTTTTTGAAAAAGAGATACCCCTCCCTTATCCGCACCCCTGCGCTTCGCAGGAAATGTGGTGTAGCACCTTCGGCGCTGCCTATCCCCCCCGTGCCCGAAAGGGCGCGAAAAAGCGTTTTAATCCTTTGCGCTCAAAGAAACCGCATGGCGCACAAAGCTCATCGGCGGCACATAGCGCGGCAGCTTCATCTTAAACACCGTCTGCGGTGTGCGCGGCTCGTAGAGCTCGAAGCCCTCGAGGTCGTGCATCACGGGCGCGGTCATCGTGAACGGTCGGCTGTTTGGGCCGACGAGCTCGATCTCGTCGCCCGCGGCAAACTTGTTGCGCAGCGACAGCGTCGCGTTGCCGTCCGCATCGCAGTCCGTCACGACGGCGCAGACCTGCCAGTCGCGGATGTAGCGCGAATTGTCGTAATACTGCCCGGGCTGGCCGTAGTAAAAGCCCGTCGAATAATGGCGGTGGCTCACATGCTCTACCTCATCGCGCCATACGGGGTCGACTTCCCTGCCCGCGGCGACGTCGTCGAGCACATGGCGGTATGCACCTGTGACGATGGCGGCGTAGTAGGCCGACTTCGCGCGCCCCTCGATCTTGATGCAGTCGATGCCCGCGTCCATGATATCGTCTAAATGGTCGATCATGCACATATCGCGCGAATTCATGATGTAGGTCCCCTTCTCATCCTCGAAGACGGGGAAATATTCGCCCGGACGTTTCTCCTCCATCAGCGCATACTGGTAGCGGCAGGGCTGGGCGCACTGGCCGCGGTTCGAGTCGCGGCCGGTCATGTAGTTTGAGAGAAGGCAGCGGCCCGAATAGCTCACGCACATCGCGCCGTGACAGAAGGTCTCTATCTCCAATTCCTCGGGAATTTTCGCGCGCATTTCGCGAATTTCCTGTAAAGATACTTCCCTTGCCAGTACTACGCGTTTCGCGCCTAAATCGTACCACGCGCGGGCGCACTCGTAGTTGGCGATAGACTGCTGGGTCGAGATGTGGCGCTCGCACTTCGGCGCGTACTTCCCCGCGAGCGTAAACGCGCCGAGGTCGGCCAAAATAAGCGCGTCGACACCTGCGTCGTTCAAACGCTCCAAGTGCTCGGGCAGGCGCGCGACCTCGTCGTTGCGCGGCATCGTATTCACCGTCACGTGGACGCGCACACCATGGTCGTGCGCGAACTTCACCGCTTTGGGAAGCTCCTCCGGCGTGAAGTTGCCCGCGAACGAGCGCATGCCGAAGCTCGTACCAGCCAAATACACTGCGTCCGCGCCGTAGAGCACGGCCATCTGCAATTTTTCCATATCGCCCGCCGGGGCGAGGATCTCGGGTTTTCTTCTCATCGTTGTCCTCTTTCAAAGCGGCAGCGTGGCATAAGCCACGCTGCCGCGTCATTTTATGTTAGCCTGCGTACTGGCTGGAGCTGACGAAGCTCGAGTGCTCCGCGTAGGTCTTGAAGAAGTGGTGCACGCCGTCCTTGCCGAGCGCGTAGAAGTAGTAGTTCGTCTGCGCCGGTTCGAGCGCCGCCTGGATGGAGGCGAGACCGGGGTTCGCGATGGGCGTGGGCGGCAAGCCCTCGTACATCGCGAGGTTGTAGGGCGTGTTGTAATTGAGGTCGCTGCTCGTGAGCGTGCCGGTGTAGTTGTCACCAAGGCCGTAAATGAGCGAGGCGTCGATCTGTAGCTTGTGATACGTCTCGCCGATGTTGTTGAGACGGTTATAGATGACCGACGCGATGTTCTCGCGGTCCGTGCCATCCGTCTCCTTTTCGATGAGCGAGGCGATGGTCAAGATCTGGTTGAGCGAATAGCCGGAGGCCTCGACCTTCTGCATGAGCTCATCGCTCATCTTTGTATTAAAGTTGTCGAGCAGTCTCGACAGCGCGTGCGTCGGGTCCTCGTCCACGAAGAACTCGTAGGTATCGGGGAAGAGATAACCCTCAAGGCGTGTCAGGTCGCCCTTCTTATTGTTGTCGATGAACGAATAGTTGAAGTCCGAGTTCATCGCCGCGTCGGTGAGCTTTTCCGCCGTGTTGACACCATACTTGTCCATCAGCGCGATGATCTGGCGGACATTATAGCCCTCGGGGATCGAAATTTTAACGGTATTCGCCGTGAGCGACGCGTTCTTGTTGCTCATGCGGTTGATGAGCGCGTCGTAGTCCATGTCGCTGTCGACGGCGTAGGTGCCGATGCCGATGCGGCTTTCCGCGTGGCGGAGCCTGCCGAACGCCTTGAAGAACCACTTGTACTTAATGAGCCCCTCGTCGTGGAGCTTCGTGGCGATGGTGTTCAGGTTGTCGTCGCGCGTGATCTCGATGGTCGTCTCGACCGGTGCCTTGTTGAAAGAGCACATGTCGTTCGCCAGCAGCCAGCCCACACCGGCGAGGATCGCCGACGTGATGAGCACGAACGCGAGCCACAGCGTAAAGCGGCGGCGCTGCCCTTTCTTCTTCAGTTTTTGCCGCTCGGCGCTGCTGCGCGTGGAGCGGTGCTGCGTGCGCTGCTCCGCTTCGCGGACGCTCTCGGCGTCCCAGCGGGCGGTTTGATCGTAGTTGTCCTCGTAGCTCATAGCTCCTCCTTGCTGATTTGAAATTCCCTCACCTTTTTCTATCGGTCAGGCTCACCTTTGCGCGCTCGCGCATAGGATAGGGCATGACAAGTGAGGTGAAACGAAAATGTGCAATAACAACAATAGCTGCGTGTGGCTGATCCTCATCATCATTCTGGTGCTGTTCGGCTGCGGCGGGTGCGGCAATGGCT
Source organism: Oscillibacter sp. ER4 (assembly GCF_000765235.1). GTDB lineage: Bacteria > Bacillota > Clostridia > Oscillospirales > Oscillospiraceae > Hominicoprocola > Hominicoprocola fusiformis. The sequence continues at coordinate 13,764 of NZ_JPJG01000068.1, forward strand.
GCGGTTGCGGCTGTGGCTGCAGCAACAACTGCGGCTGCGGCAACAGCAACGATTGCTGCTGCTAAGGCACTCTCCTCCTGTGAAGATGGGGCGCGTGAGCGTCCCCTTTTCACTTGTTTTTGATGTGGTCAAGCCTTCAAAAGTTCCGTCACGCGGCGGTAAATTTCCTCGTGTATGTCTTCGACCGTGCGCATCGCGCCGTCTTTCGAGCAGCCAATGCGCTGCCAAGAGCAGCGCTCGGCGACCTTTTTCGCATTCTCGCGGCACGCGCGCAGGTAAGCTTCGTCCTGCTCGTGGATGTCGGCCTTCGTGTTTGTCGCCTGTTCGCGCTCGCGCATCATCTTTTCGGTCAGCTCGGTCGGCACATCGAGATAAAAGACGAGCGACGGCTCGGGCAGGCCCAGAAGGCCGTATTCAAAGCCGAAAAGCCAGTCGAGATATTTCTCCCGCTCGCCGTCCGGCAGCTTGCCGGCCTGATGCACGGCGTTCGAGGTCGTGTAGCGGTCAGCGATCAGAAGTCCACCCGCCTCGTAATATTTGCCCCAGTCCTGCTTGTAGGACGCGTAGCGGTCGACGGAGTAAAACGTCGACGCCGCGTAGGCGTTCACATCGCTCGGGTGCGTACCGAACGCGCCGCCGAGGTACAGCTCGACGAGCGCGGCAGATTTTTCCCCATAGCGGGGAAAGTTGAGCTTGCGGCAGTCGATGCCCTCGCGCTGCAGCCGCTCGAAGAGCAGCTTGCTCTGCGTCGCCTTGCCGGAGCCGTCCGTGCCTTCAAATACGATCAGCTTGCCGCTCATTTGCGCTTCTCCCCCGAAACGTGGACAAGGAAGAGCGGCAGCTTCATCATACGGCCGATACGGGACGGATTTTTGATGAGGCGGTAGAACCATTCCAAATTATGCTTGCAGTAGAACTCCGGTGCGCGCTGCGCGACGCCCGCAAAAATATCCATCGAGCCGCCAAGGCCCATCAGCAGATGACAGCCCGTCGCCTCGCCATATTTCGCCATAAAGAGCTCCTGCTTGGGCGCGCCGAGGCACACGAGCGCCATGTCCGCGCCGCTCGCCTTGATCTCCGCGGCGATGGGGGCATCCTCCTTAAAATAGCCGTCGTGCGTGCCGGCAATCACAAGGCCGGGAAATCGGTTTTTGAGGTTTTCCGCCGCCTGCTCGGCAACACCCGGCTTCGCGCCGAGCAGGTAAACGCTCTTACCGAGCCTGGCGCAGCGCTCGATCATGCCCGTGCCGAATTCGATGCCGGGCACGCGGCCTCTGAGCGGCTGGTGCAGAATTTTCGCGCCGTACACGATGCCGATGCCATCCGGCAGCACAAGGTCCGCGCCGTTAACGGCAGCGTTCGCCGCGGCGTCCGCGCGGCAGGTCTCCACGATCTCGGGATTGGGCGTCACGACATAGTGCGCACCCTCGGAGCACAAAAGCTCTTCCCCGCGCGCAAGCGCCTCGTCCATCGTCACATTATCAAAGCCAACGCCTAAAATATTGATCCGCATGATAGTCTGTCCGTTTCTTTCACATTTTTATTAAAGCAGTTTATTATATCACTCTTTTTTGCCGCTTTCA
>NZ_JPJG01000069.1 GCF_000765235.1 Oscillibacter sp. ER4
ATATCGTTTGTTTGGTACTCCTTTTGGCATAGCAAAACACCCCACTTCTTAGATAGTATATCATACTGTCTAACAAATGGGGTGCAGTTCACCTGCCATCCGGCGGGTACTTTTTATTTTCAAACGCTTGTTCTATTTCGTATTTTATGCTACACTGTTCATGAAACGAGGTGAACGCGATGGACCGCATCATTCTGCACTGCGACTGCAACTGCTTTTACGCCTCCTGCGAGCTTTTGAGTCATCCCGACCTGCGCCAGCTTCCCGTCGCGGTCTGCGGCGATCCAATGGAGCGCCACGGCATCATCCTGGCAAAAAATGAACCGGCGAAGCGCTGCGGCGTCAAAACGGCGGAGACCATCTGGAAGGCCAAGCAGAAGTGCCCCGGCCTCATCCTGCTGCCGCCGCACCATCGGCTCTACGCCGAATACTCGAAAAAAATCAATGCCGTCTACGGCGAGTACACTGACTTAGTCGAGCCGTTCGGCATCGACGAGAGCTGGCTCGATGTGACAAATTCCCTCCACCTCTTCGGCGGGGACGCCAAGGCTTTGGCCGACACGCTGCGTGAGCGCATCAAGCGCGAATTTGGGCTGACGATCTCGGTCGGCGTGTCATTCAACAAGGTGTTCGCCAAGCTCGGCAGCGACTATAAAAAGCCCGATGCCACGACTGTCATCGCACGTGACAACTGGCGCGACATCGTCTTTCCCCTCCCCGTTGGCGATCTTTTGTTCGTCGGCCGCAGCGCACAGGAGCTGCTCGGCCGCTACGGCGTGCGCACGATCGGCGAACTCTCAAAATGCAGCGAGGAAATGCTCGAAACCCTAATGGGCAAAATGGGCTCGCAGCTCTACCGCTATGCCAACGGCCTCGACGACTCCCCCGTCCGCGGAGCGGCGGACCGAGAGCCGATCAAATCCGTTGGCAATTCGACGACGTTCCGCCGCGACCTGACGCGCTGGGATGAGGTGCAAAGCGGCATCTCGCTGCTTTCTGACAGTGTGGCGATGCGCCTGCGGCGCTACGGGCTCTACTGCGGCGGCGTGCAGGTCGGCATCAAAAACAGCCGCTTTCAGGTCTTTTCGCGCCAGACGACGCTCGACCACAGCACGCACCTGATGCGCGAGATCAACGATACCGCGCTCCGCCTTGCAAAGGACTTGTGGAAAGCACCCGACCCTATCCGGCTCCTCTCCGTCACGGCACTGCATCTGACCGAAGAAGCGCAATCCTACCGCCAGCTCGACCTGCTCGGCACGGACGACACACAGCAGGAAAAGCAGGAAGCCGTCGAATCCGCAATGGACGCCCTGCGCAAAAAATTCGGCCGCGGCGTCATCTCCTACGGTACCGCCGAAGACACCATCAGCGGCGAAAAAATCGAACGCGAGTAGCCCCATTTTGCGCCGCGCACGGCGCAAATCAATTTGAATCGTTTTTTCAACGACAAAAGGTGAATTGCCGCAAAGCGGCAAGAGAAGTCCCCCTGGGGGGTGCGCGTGCCAAAAAACACTTCTCACTCCGCGCGTGTCGCAGCCGCCCCGCGGGCGGCAAGGCACGAAGCGAAGTGCAACCCCACTCAAAAAAGGGAGACGGACAAGTCCGTCTCCCTTTTTTGAATTAGTTGATGAGCCACTCCGGCCTTGACCGCTTCTTGATGCCCGACACAACCCCCATCGCAGCGAACAGCGTCACGATCGACGAGCCACCGTAGCTGAAAAACGGCAGCGTCAGTCCGATGACCGGCAGAAGAAATAAGCACATGCCGAGGTTTGCGATCGTCTGGAAAATGAGCATGCCCGCCATGCCGACGCACACAAGGCTCTCCATGCGCGTCGGCGCTTCGCGCGCGACAATGAGGCAGCGGACAATGATGGCCAGCAGCAGCACGATGACGAGAAGGCAGCCGATAAAGCCCAGCTCCTCGCCGCAGACGCAGAAGATGAAGTCTGTCTGCCGCTCGGGAAGACTCGACCGGTACAACGACTGCGTCTGCGTGCCGTTGAAGAGGCCCTGCCCCGTCAGCTTGCCCGAGCCGAGAGCGAGCATTCCGCGCGTCTGCTGCCAGCCCTTGCCCTCGGGCTGGTAGCTGTGGTCCAGAATAACCTTGATGCGGTCGTACCAGTCGCCGCGCAGGAGATTGAAATTCCACGCAGCAAGGAATCCGCCCACCGCGCCGCCAAGGCCGAGGAAGATCCAGCGCAGCGCAAAGCCGCCCGCAAACGCCATGCACACAAAGACGAACAGATACACAAGGCCGCTGCCCGCATCCTTGGAGATCACATAATAAAAGAGGAACATGATCCCCGCGTGCGCCGTGGGCTGGATGACATTGGAAAAGCGCGTGAGGTCCTTTTTCTCCTGCAGCAGCGCAAGCTGGCGCGCCAAGAGGATAATGAACGTGATCTTCACGATCTCGGCGGGCTGAACGGTGATGGGAAAATTCTCCAAAAAGCCGACGCCGAGCCTTTTGCCGATGTCGTTCACGCCGAGCCAGGCGCGGTTGCCGTTTCGCGTCAGGCCAAAGGGCGTGCGCAGCAGCAGAATGAAGCCGAAATTGAACGCCAGCAGCCACTTCCATTTTTTTCCGACCTCCGACACGTCGATGCTGGAGAGCAGGAAGTAGAGCAGCACGCCCAGCAGCAAGCCAAATCCCTGAATGGCAACATATTTAAAGGTATTGCGGAAATGCGTGGCGCTCGCGATGAGCACCATGCCGTAGAGCGTGGAAACCGTGCACAGCGACAGCAGCACCATATCCGACTGCCGCACCACATCACTTAAAAAATCGCGGAATCTGTTCACGGCCTCACGCTCCCTTCGCACAAAGTTTTCGATGTATTTTAGCACAATTCTACCCGTCTGTAAACGCACATTTCTCCCTCTTTCCGCAGAAAAGGAATTGTAAAGGCCGGCGCGCTGTGCTATACTATATTGGTAATATGGGTGAAAATGGGGTCAAGGAGGCGAAACCATGCAATTTTTGTCGCACAGCACGCAGGAGACCGAGGCGATCGGCGAAGAGCTTGCCCAAAAGCTCCGCGGCGGCGATGTGCTCGCCTTCACGGGCTCGCTCGGCATGGGAAAGACCGCTTTCACGCGCGGTCTTGCGCGCGGCCTTGGCTGCCGCGGACGCGTCACGAGCCCGACGTTCACCATCGTCAACGAGTACGAGGGCAGAACGCCGCTCTTCCATTTTGATATGTACCGCCTCGGCTCGTCGGACGAGCTGTTCGACATCGGCTGGGACGATTATCTCGCCCGCGGCGGCGTCTGTGCCGTCGAGTGGAGCGAGCGCGTCTCCGACGCGCTGCCGGAGGACACGATCTTTGTCGACATCGCGCGCACAGACGAGCACGAGGACTGGCGCACCATCACGGTCACAGGAGGCAGATTCGCATGAAAATTCTCACTCTGGAAACATCGGCGAAGAGCGTTTCCTGCGCCGTCGTCGAAGACGGCGCGCCGCTCGCCTCCGCCTATCAGTGCACGGGGCTGACGCACAGCCGGACGCTTCTGCCGATGGTGGATGCGATGCTCAAAAACGCCGATCTGACGCTCGATGATATCAATGCCATCGCCATCGCGGCGGGGCCGGGCTCGTTCACGGGCCTTCGCATCGGCATTGCAGCGGTCAAGGGCCTTGCCTGGGCCGCAGACAAGCCGTGCCTCGGCGTTTCGACGCTCGAGGCCATGGCGCAGAATGCCGCGCACATCGACGGGCTTATCGTCGGCGCGATGGACGCGCGCCGCTCGCAGGTCTATAACGCTGTTTTCGAGGCAAAGGGCGGCGAACTCACGCGCCTGACGCCGGACCGCGCGATCTCGCTCGAAGAGCTCTGCGCGCAGCTTCAAGGCAAGCAGCAGCCCATCACCGTCCTCGGCGACGGCGGCGTGCTGTGCTATCGTTATTTAGAAGAGCACGGCGTCAAGTGCTCGCTCGCGCCCAGTATGCTCCTTTATCAGAGTGCCGTGGGCGTCGGCCTTGCGGCCGAGCGCGCCTATGCGCGCGGCGAGGCCGTGAGCGCGCAGGAGCTTCTCCCCGTTTATCTGCGCCCCGCGCAGGCAGAGCGCCTGAGAAGCTCCAAATTGAACCAGTAAGCAAAAACACATTAAAATATATTTTTTCGGAGGTCAAAGCAATGGAAGCCAAATTCAACGAGAAAGTACACATCATGAACCACCCCCTCGTCGCCCACAAGCTCACCATCATGCGCGATGAAAACACCAGCGTCAAGGATTTCCGCGAGCTCGTGTCCGAGATCGGTATGCTCATCACCTACGAGGCCACGCGCGACCTCCCGCTGACCACCAAGCACATCAAGACCCCCATCTGCGAGATGGACGCCCCCACGCTCGCAGGCAAGAAGTTCGTTGTCGTCCCCATCCTGCGCGCCGGTCTCGGCCTGGTCGACGGCGTGCTGCGCATGGTGCCCTCCGCCCGTGTGGGCCACATCGGCATGTACCGCGATGAAGAGACGCTCGAGCCCCACCCCTACTTCTGCAAGATGCCCAAGGACGTGGCCGAGCGCGACGTGATGATCGTCGACCCGATGCTCGCCACCGGCGGCTCTGCCTGCGAAGCCATCGGCGAGATGGTCAAGCGCGGCTGCAAGCACATCACGCTCATGGTGCTCGTCGCCGCTCCCGAAGGCATCAAGGCCGTTCAGGAGAAGTACCCCGACGTCAACATCTACGCCGGCGCGCTCGACGATCACCTCAACGAGCACGGCTACATCGTCCCCGGTCTCGGCGACGCGGGCGACCGCATTTTCGGCACGAAGTAACTTCAATGAAACCGACTTACGTCGCTTTCATTGAGAAAGATTTGCGTCGCTCTGTGCCTCATTGTCTGCACAAGCAGACAATTCGACACTCGCTTTGCGCAAAGAGTAATTCCTGACGCACATGTCGTCAGGAATTACGATTTTAATTGTTTTCCGCCTGCGGGCGGAAAACGGTACGAAGAATCTTCACAATTTTGTCATTGCATTATTGTGTTCCATTCGTTATAATGATTGGGCATTTTCAATAGCACTTTTGCAAATCTGCAAAACCCAATAATTGAGAGGACTGAACAAACAAATGAGTGCATCCAGAGAAAAGAAGAGCCGCCAGGAGAATCTGGCAGGCGGTTATGTCGATCCCCGGACAAAGCGCGAAAAGGACGAGCAGGCGAAGGATCGCCGCAGCAATGCCCTGTATATCGCCATCGCCGTCATCTTCGTGATCGTCGGTATCGTCGTCACGGTCGCCAACTCCAAGGTGATCGAACGCAGCGCCGACGCCGTGACCATCGGCAACGAGACCTACACGGCCGCCGACGTGAGCTACTTCTACAATACCATCTACAACAGCTTCGTCTCCCAGAACTCCTACTATCTGAGCGGTTACGGTCTCGACACCAGCAAGTCGCTCAAGGAGCAGGACTGCCCCGTGACCGATGGCGGCACTTGGTACGATTATTTCCGCGATCAGGCGCTCGAGAGCCTCAAGTCTTACGCCCTGCTCGCGCAGAAGGCTAAGGCCGAGGGCTTTGACGGCAGCGAGTATGTCGAGCAGTCCGTGCAGGAGACGCTCTCCGATCTGGATGCTTCCGCAGCTTCCGCCGGTTACACCCGCGCGCAGTACATCAAGGCCGTGTGCGGCCCGCTGGTCAACGAGAAGGTCTTCGAGCGCAACATCCGCATGATGGCGCTCGCACAGGCTTACTCCAACAGCTACTCTGACTCCCTGTCCTACACTTCCGACGAGGTGCAGGCCGCTTATGACGCCGACCCCAAGAGCTATCAGAGCGCTGACATCGAGTACATCCTCTTCAGCTCCAGCGCCGGCAGCGATGCGACCGACGAGGAGAAGGCCCAGCTTCTTGATGAGGCCAAGCAGAAGGCCGAGACCGCCCTTTCCCGCTACGCGCAGGGTGAGGCGTTCGATGCCATCGGCGAGGATATGGAAGGCACCTACGCGCACATCGGCTATGCTGAAAACGGCGCTTCCGATATGCTGACCTGGGCATTTGACGATGCCCGTCAGGAGGGCGACACCACCGTCGCCGCCTATGGCGAGAAGGGTTATTACGCTGTGCTCTTCCACTCCCGCAGCCGCAACGACTATCACACCGTTTCCGTGCGCCACATTCTCGTCTCCGACGAGGATACCGCCAACGATGTCCTCAAGCAGTACACCGACGGCGAGCAGACCGAGGACGCCTTTGCCGCTCTGGCCGTCGCCAACTCCACCGACTCCAACGCCTCCTCCGGCGGCCTGTACACCGATATCTACCGCGGCCAGATGGTCAGCGAGTTTGAGGATTGGTGCTTCGATCCCTCCCGCCAGCCCGGCGACACCGGCATCGTGCAGACGAGCTACGGCTATCACGTGATGTACTTCGTCGGCCAGAGCGAGAACCCCTACTGGTACGACCAGGCGGAGTCCTCCCTCAAGAGCGATGCCTACAACGAGTGGCACTCTGTCATCACCGATGGTGTGGAGGCCGAGCAGCTCAGCGGCATGAAGTACGTCGGGTAAATCTCCCTACTTACGACAAAATAAGCTGCCGGTTTCTGACCGGCAGCTTATTTCTTTTTGATTCTGACTTTTGAGGCGACACTATGGACAATCAGTTTTTACGCACGCAGATGCTCCTCGGCGGCGATGCGATGGACGCGCTGCGGCACTGCCACGTAGCCGTGTTCGGCCTTGGCGGCGTGGGCAGCTACGCGGTCGAGGCGCTGGTGCGCTCGGGCGTCGGCGAGCTGACACTCATCGACGACGACACCGTGAGCCCCACAAACTTAAACCGCCAGCTCGAAGCGCTGCACTCCACCGTCGGCCAAAATAAGACCGACGCCCTAGCCGCGCGCTGCCGCGACATCAACCCCGATGTCAGACTGCACCTCATCTGTGCGCGCTACGACGCCGCGCACCGCGAGGACTTCTTCACCGCGCGCTATGATTACATCCTCGACGCGATCGACACGGTGTCGAGCAAGCTCGACCTCATCCAGACGGCGCAGGCTCGAGGCATTCCCATCCTCTCCGCCATGGGCACGGGAAACAAGCTGGATGCTTCGCAGCTATGCATCACGGATATCTCCAAAACGCGCAACTGCTCGCTCGCGCGCGTGATGCGCAAGGAACTGCGCGACCGCGGCGTCAAGCACCTGCGCGTGATCTACTCCCCCGAGCTTCCCGCCAAGCCCGAGGCGCTGGAAACGCCCCCGCCGGGCCGCCGCAGCGTACCGGCAAGCCTCGTCTGGGTCCCCGGCTGTGCGGGACTGATGATGGCGGGCGACGTCATCCTGACGCTTGCCGGGTACGAGAAAGAGAAAGAAGGCGGCAGTCAATGATCCTGACCGGTACCATTGTCAACTCCGCCGCGATCGTCGCGGGCAGCATCGCCGGACTTCTGCTCGGCAAGTTTATCCCCGAGCGCTTCAGCGACGCAATGGAAAAGGGCGCGGCGCTCTGCGTGCTCTACATCGGCGTGGACGGCATGCTCGCGGGCGAAAACACGCTCGTCGCCATCCTTTCGATCGCGATCGGCGCGATCCTCGGCGAACTTTTACAGCTCGATGAACACATGCATCAGCTCGGCGACTGGGTCGAGCGAGAATTTGGCGGAAAAGGGTCGAAAACCTCGCTTTCCGAGGGATTTGTCACCGCCTCGCTCCTCTTCTGCGTGGGCGCAATGGCCATCATGGGCGCACTCGACTCCGGCCTGACCGGCGACCATTCGACGCTCTACGCCAAAGCGCTGCTCGACGGCATCATTTCTGTCGTCTACGCCTCGACCCTCGGCGTCGGCGTCGCGCTTTCAGCTATCCCTATCTTTCTCTATCAGGGCGCTATCGCGCTGGGGGCGTCGTTCCTCGCGCCGTATCTCACAGAAGCGGTCATCCTCGAGATGAAGTGCGTCGGCTCGATTCTGATCCTCGGCCTATCGCTCAACATGCTGGGCCTGACGAAGATCAAGGTGATGAACTACGTCCCTGCGGTGTTCCTGCCGATCCTATTGTGTCGGTTTCTGTAAGCAAAAAGAAGCGCTCCATCGAATGATGGAACGCTTCTTTTTTACTCTTCCAAAATGAGCGGCAGGGCGCGGACGCAGTAGTGCTTCATGTCGACATGGCTGTCGTCTAAAAAGCCGACGCCTTCGGCTTTCAAAAGCTCGGCCTGACGGTTCGCACCGCCGAAAGCAAAAGCACTTGACACCTCCCCGTCCCGTTTGACAACGCGGTGACACGGGATGACGCCTGGCTCTGGATTCACGTGCAGCGCGTAGCCCACGACGCGGGCGAGGCGCTTGTTGCCGATCGCCGCGGCGATCTGGCCGTAGGTCGCGACGCTTCCGCGCGGAATGAGCCGCACCGCCGCGTACACTTTGTCAAAGGTCGTCATGCTTCTCCCCTCTTTTTTTGAGCCAGCGGGCAAGAAAAATCCCACCCGCGATCAGCACCGCATAGGCCAAAATGTGCGGCAGGCACGTCCGCAGCACCGCGGGAAATGCATCCCAACCGCCCAAACTCAGCATCACGATGATGCTCACGAGCAGACGCAGCAGGAGCGCCGCGCCGATGATGGCGAGCACATAGCCCGCCCAATAATCATTTCTGCGTAACGTTTCGCGGACGTTTTCTCGCTTCATCGGTTCAGCAGTGTTCGCGCCGCCGGTTGGCACGTCCTCTTCGTTTTCCCAGATCAGATAATCCGTCGTCACACCGAAGTACGTGCAGATGGCGCGCAGCTTGTCGAGGTCGGGCGTCGAGTCGCCGCATTCCCATTTGCTGATGGCCTGCCGTGAAACGTCCAGCTCCGCGGCGAGCTGCTCCTGCGATAAACCGCGCGATCTGCGCAACAGCTGTAATTTTTCTCCCAGGGTCATGTATTTGTCCTCCGTTTGCTTTGATGCGCCCAGTATAGCCGACTGCGGCGAAAAGCGCCACCAGTCAAGGCTTGCAAGTCCGCAACCAAACGTGGCAAAGAGGATTTAGTCCGCTTTTTTCTTGTTTCTCTTAAACAGCGCGCCCACGTCGACCTCCACCAGCACAAGGCTCGTGAGCATCAGCGCCGCGCCGATGTAGCCCTTGATGCCGATGCGTTCATTCAGCAGGAAGTACGCGAAGATCGCCGAAAACACGGGTTCGAGCGTAAAGATGAGACTCGCGCGGCTCGCCGTCGTGTGCTTTTGATAAACGCTCTGGATCACAAGGCAGACGCCTGAACACACGATGCCGAGAAACAGCGCCGCCGCCCAGACCTTTGCCGTACCCGGCAGTGCAGGCGTCTCCAAAAATACGGAGAGCATCAGCATCACCACGCCGACGACAGCAAGGTCGCACACGCCGAGCGCCAGCGGGTCGACCTTTTCATTCGCCACGGCCTTTTCCGTAACCATCAGGTCGACGGAGTAAAACACCGCTGCGAACAGGCAGATGATATCGCCGAACGCGGGCTTGAGCGTCTCGTTCAGCGTCATCAGCGCTAAGCCGATAAGACATAAGATCATCGAAACGCCGAATTTCTTCTCCGGCTTTTTGCGATACACGATAAATTCCAAAATTGGCGTCGTCACAACCGAAAGCGCGCAGATGAAGCCCGCGTTCGACACGGATGTGTAAATGACACCGTAGGTCACGCTCGTGTACACGACGACGAGCGAAAGGCCCACTACAATGCTGTACTTGACGGTCTCGCGGCTCGCATGGAAGACGTTTTTATGAAAAACGAGCCCCAGCACGATAAACGCCGTCAAAAAGCGGAAGGCGTTGAGCGTCAACGGCTGCATATCCCTCAGGCAGATCGCCGTCAGACAGTTGGAAATGCCCCAGAAGCTCGTCGCCAGCAGTAGCATCAGATCTGCCCTGCGCTGATGTTCCATTGGTTTTCCCTCTCTCTTCTTAAAATCTCTCTTCTCTCATTTGTCAAACGGGCGCCTTGCGGCGTCCGTTTGATTAGTTGATTTTACCATGTCTATTAGGTTTTCGCAAGTGGCATGAGAAAAGAAAATGTAAGAATATAGATGCGCACGCTTCGCTCTTTTTATTCACCAAAACCGCGGAGAGAGGCGGGAAAA